>CAZLPY010000047.1:0-4142 GCA_964561525.1 uncultured Candidatus Saccharibacteria bacterium
TGTTGTTAAACATCGCGGTTATTGGTGTTAGTAAGTGCTTGTTGTTAACCTCCGATGACGATTGAGTCGGGGGGGGTTATACACAGTAAAGCACTTTCGCGCCTCGGTGTCAATCAAAAAATAAGCCGGCCAGGGGTCACAACCCCCGGTCGGCTTTGAGTGAGCTATCTTGCTCGAATTCTTTTTTCGTCCGCTAGCTCCATACGCTCTTTTTGAAGACTAGCCCATTGCTCGGCGATCTCAAGCACGGCAGTTGCAACAGTCCACACAGCAAAGAGTGCCGTAGCTATGGTGAGTATCACGTCCACACTGCCCCAGTTTTTGCTCGTCAAGCTGAGGCTCAACGCTAGAACCGGCATGCCGAGTACCAGTAAGCTAAAGCTCCACAACCACGACTGGAGGCGATCTTGCGTACTGCCACACGTGAAGAATACAAACGCAAGCACAACAGTGATAGCACCGGTTTCAAGCATCAATCTATCCTTGCTTAACGCTGAAGAATGGGCGTTAGTATGTGATGTTAATCTCCGACAGAAGTATATATTGATTATACCATTTTTGATAAATAAAGTAAATAGTTGTTACTCTGCTGAAGTGAGGTAGGACATCTCAATAATTGGTTTTAGATCGATGTTAAGGCGCGGCCTGTAGTGTTAAAGCCGCGCCAATTTAAGTTCCCTTTTTCCAAACGAAGCGGTGTCGGTCGTATTGATCAGCACCGCGTCTGTCATGCAGGCATCTTGGTTGCTGACCACACCTCAAAATGATCGAGTACCGCAGGCAGGTCACAAACGACCTTATCCACGAATTCGAGTAGGCCGTAAAACGTGGGTGTTGTGCAAGCTCGTGTATCGAGCGGACCGCAGTATCCCTCAGGGGTACTATTGTATTTTCCGTCACCCTCTTCGGGCAACTCGAGAAACACCGGTGTCGCTTGCTTACTATCGCACATGCGAAAGATCGCCTGTACCATGCGTCCGTCCGCAAGCTGCACCCAATCGATTTTAAACAGCCCCATCCTCATCTGACCAAGTATGGGGCCTCCCATGATCACTTCGATCGACCCTCCCCGTCCTTCGCGAGCTTCAGGATACCGATCGAGGATCTGCTGGAGTACGTAGACCGCCAGCTTGTAAACTGTTGTGCGAAATTGCTGCAGAGTCCCATGGATCTCATCTGATAGTGCCTTGGCCACTGCGGCCATCTCTTCGGGGCTGTGCGATGCCATATCCGACATAGAGTTACCTCTCTCGAATGTGATAGGTACGTCCCTCTTGAGTACACTATAGCACATAGTTCGCCTCTGGCGGATGTAGTGCTAATTTACTTTGGTAAATATAGCACATAGTTCGCCTCTGGCGGATGTAATACTAAGTGCTGCGAGCATTAGGCTATAGGCACTATACCAATTTTTCCACAAAAAATAACCACCGCACGGTGGCACTTTTTTGTTTTGGTCTAGCTTAATCAGAGCTCCGCTCACCCGCAAAACTATCCATCAAATTAAATGTTTATTTCGGAATGCCTGGCCAGAACCAGATTTGAGATATTTTTCGAATATCACTGCCTGATTTTTTGTTGGAAAAGCACAATAAAAGACCAGCTTTACTGGTCGTCTTGCTTTGGTCGATAATACGCCGCCTTCATTGTGTTTGACTACACGCTCTTTGACATCATCGGCAATTCCTGTGTAATAATCGCCATTATCAAGCCGAAGGAGATATACATAATGCATTATTAAGATTTTATAGCAACCCGTCGCATAAAGCTATGGGTTGCACCTTTCGCCGTGACTGCAGTAGCAACATCCAAAAAATATACTTTTCATGTTGAATGGCTTGCCACCTGAAGCCTTGGCGAAAGGTGGTGGACCAGAGCTTAAAATTTTGGAACACCTTTATTGAATATGTCCTGGAGTGGTACCCAAAATTGAAGCAAATCTACGGCGATTCCGACTCAGAAAGCGACATCAATCGCTCTGATTAGCGTATATCCAAAGACTTAAGGCCCAGTACCTTCATAATCCGATACAGCTTTTGAAAGGTGAGGTTTCCCTCGCCACGTTCAATAATCGAATAATAATTCGCGTTAATTATTTTCGTCTTAGCAGCAACTTGTACTTGAGTAAGACCGAGCTTTTCCCGAGCTTCCCTCAAGTCGTCGCCAAGCTTCTTACGAGCGATTTCATCATCTTTGGTATTCATATACGCATAGTTTACCAGAAAATGCCCATATTTGACAGATCCACGAGGGCTTAACCCATTTAGGAGGAATATGTTAACAAAAACCCACCCGGCAAGTGTCCATGTCAGGGATAAGAGCAATAATTGGATTCCCCGCGAGCCAATTCCAGTTGAGAAGAACTTATATAACGAAACTACCTTTTACCCCGCTTTTACCAGGGATATGCTCGAGGCAAAGCGAGAGATCGTGATCTATAGTCCCTTTGTATCGAAGTACCGATCAGACACCTTCAACCGGATCATGTACAAGTTTAAAGATACCAACGTCGCTATCTTTATCTTTACTCGCTCACTCGACGAATATGAACTCAGCCAAAGAAAGCAGGCCGAGGCTGTTTTGAGTCATTACGAAGAGATGGGTGCCTCTATCTATTATCTCAACGGCTCAATCCATGAGAAGGTGGCAGTAATTGATCGGGAAATTCTGTGGGAAGGGAGCCTGAACATCCTTTCCCAGCGGACCAGTCGTGAAATGATGCGCAGAATCACCGATCAGAGTTCAGCTATGCAGGTAATGAGCTACTTGGGGCTTAATCGGTTGTTAGCAGAAGGCTATCGGGCAAAATATGAACGGCTCTACCGGAGTTTGATGGAAGGAATCAGACCAAAGCGAAGATTCCCCTTACGCTTTGCAATCTTCAGCTTAGTGGCAGTAATAGGGGCGTGGTGGTTATTCCATACTTTATCGGATATGATACCCTTAAAAGTTGTCACAGCGCTGTTGCACACTCTTGCAACGACACAACCTCGTTAAGGATATTTATGAAAAATTCATCCAAACCCGAAAAGTTTAGTCCAGATCTGCCAGAGCCTACTGACGAGCAGATTAAAGCTGTTGCAAAGATGGCGAAGGAAAAGCATGGTATTGAGGTGCCAAAAAACGATGCCAGGAAGCTTGCAGCTTTAATTGCCGAGCTGAGTTGGTGGATAAACCTGGATGACGACTCTACGTACTCCTCACGGACAGTTAGTGATGAACAGATCGCTGAGCTGAAGGGTCTTATGATACAGGAATTTGGGAAAGAAGTAACCGATCCTGAAGCACAAAAGATGGCTCGCGGCCTGCTAACAATTGTGCCCTATAAGGAAAAACAGCGCTTATCTGAGGAAATACGGGCAGTACTGGTTACCCATCGAGAAGTTGTGCCAAATTCTGATGTTGAAGAAAAGACTGCCGAGTTGTTTAAGCTGCAATACGATATTGAGCTAACGCATGACCAGCTTTGGCAGATTGTCCAATTCTTATCGCGAACACTCTGGTATGAGGAAGGTTTGGATAAATCGTTAGGAAAATGTCTGGATGATCTCCTTGTAATCGCAGATAAGCAAAAACGGGGAAAGAAAGTTTCAGGGGTAGAGTTGCATGAAAAAATCACGCAAGCTGTTGATATGACTGCACAAAAATTAACCTATAATGAGATCGACCGAGTTAGTCAAAAGTAGTCTGACGATGCTCTATAATCGATCTTAATAAAATAAGAAGGGTAGCACCAAATCCCCTATCCATCCTAGATACTACAAGCTGTCTGTGGATACAAGCTGTCAGCGAGCATACCCTTATGGTGTATGGCGAAACAGCATCAATGGGAGTTTTTATCGAGCTTCGGAAAGCGAGTAGCCGAATTAAGAAGAGAAAAAGGCCTAACCCAAGAAGCGCTAGCTGATGCGGCCAATCTCCATCGCACCTATATCGGCTTTATCGAGCAGGGTAAACGCGACCCAACAATTGGCAATATTTCTCAAATTGCAAAAGCTTTGGGCGTCAGTCTCAAAGAGCTGTTTGAGGTTTTTACACATAGCAATAAATAAGCGTTGTTACTCTAGTATTTCACTTAAGATCCAATTATAGTGCTGCTTGGTCTTTTCGTTGCTATGATGGCCGACCAAACCATAGTAACT
>CAZLPY010000047.1:4152-8147 GCA_964561525.1 uncultured Candidatus Saccharibacteria bacterium
TTCCGATCTGCCCGCTGCCAATTTCGCTTTTTAAGCCGCCTACCGTGCGGAAAGATCTCTACTCCTAAAAAATGGATGCCGTGTTTTGTTTTACAGATAATGTCATTTTTTGGGTTAATTCGAAGCGAAAGTGTTGTTTCTAAGAACTGGATAATCTCCTGACGATCTGCCTGTAATACGTCCTTATCTCTAGTTATTACCAAAAAATCATCGCCGTATCTCAAATACGCCAAAGGTTTTAGCGTATACTTCATAAATCGATCAAATTCGTTCAGGTAGATATTGGAAAATATCTGACTGGTCAGGTTGCCGATTGGGATGCCGACTTCAGGGTTACCGGGCAGGCTATAGCTTTCGATAATCCGCTCAAGTAAATACAGAGCGGTCGGATCGGTAATCCGGCGCTTCAGAATTTGAAGGAGTGTGCTCTTGTTCACACCGTCAAAGAACTTGGTTATATCTGAACGCCACACGTAACAGTCAGGATATTTAGCTAAAAAATCTTGGGATCGCTTAATGGCTTTAACCAAACCCTTCTCTTTGCGACAAGACCAAGCATCATAAATAAAGGTTTTGTCATAGATCGGAACCAAGTAGTCGTAGAGTAGTCGATGCACTACTCTGTCTCGCACGTGGGCCACGGCGATCTCACGTCGCTTATTATCGGTGACCGTAAACCTCTGGTAAGCCCCGTGCTTATATGCTAAAGTGCCGATGTCCTCATACAGCTTGTAGAGCTGTTTTTCGAGTGTATACGAAAAACGGTCGATTTCTCTTGAGGGCTTTTTTCCTCGTCGAAACCGATACCAGCTCCGCCACAAGGCAGATAAACTCATATCTATGGATGCAACACTACCCATTATTAATAGAACCTACGAAGCCTATAAATTGATCGTGGATATTGATAATCACCTCGAAAAACGCTGGCGCTATTCGCTTGGCCAAAACTTGGAAACAACCGTCCTTGAGTGCATCAATGACTTGGTGATGGCCAAAAATGCTCCCAAATCAATGAAAATGACCTATTTGCTCAGGGCAGGAGGGCGGCTGGAGATTGTTACCCTCCAGTTACGCCTCCTGCTTGAGCTTGATCTAGCCAACGAAACCAAAACCTTTCAGGTTCAGGCGAAGCTTGCCGAAACCGGCAGGATGCTTGGCGGATGGCTTAAATCGCTTTCCAGCACATAAATCTTCACCGCGCCACGAACGGCATAGTGCTCGTTCTGGTTGTTGGCGTTGTTCCAATTCGCGTTCACCTGCCGGTTGTTCAGGTTGAAGTAAACGATCGGGACCTTGGCGTTCGCCGTGTATGACACCCCTTGTGAGTAACCCGTGCAATGGTCGCAACCCCGCACGGTGCATTGGTTTGCATTTACAGCCCGCTGTAGGCTAAGGAGCGCTCACGTGAGGATATATATGTGTTTGTACGTCCGACAGTATTTTTGCTCGTTTAAAGGGCAAAACGGAATACTTTAAGTGTCGTCCGGTAGCAGGCGGCAGCTTACGCTAAGGCAAGTGGCTTTTCACCGCTCAATTTTAGGTATCATACATGCTACAAGCAGTATGCACAAGAGGGTGTCATATTCTTTAAAATCATGCTAAAATCCTTGACAGGAGTGCGTTTTTATGCTACAATTCCGGCAATAACTCAGATCTTGATCGGACACCTGTGTCCGAGCGCATCGTATTCTTTACAAGGAGGCATCGAGATGGACTGGTACAGCACCACCCGCCCCATGGCGGTGTTTGTTGCAGACGGCATGAGGGAGCAGGTGGAGCGCGAGCTTGCCTTCTTCCGACAGCTCGGTTTTATCGGGCAAAGTGACGATACGTTCCTCGCCGCAGACGGCAAGACGTATCCGCTTCCCGGAGCCGACAACATCATCGAAATCTGTCAGAAGCAGTGGGCTGATCGCTACGAACTGAAGGTGCTACAGGGTTTCGACACCCCGCGTATCACGCTGTTCGTCGGACTTCCCAAGCTAATGGGTACCCTCGGTGAAGTGTTGGTTGCCCGCAAGGACGATCTGCGCTCGGCCTGGAATGATAAGCTCCAGCTCAACTCGAGTGAGCCGGTCTGGACCAACTGGAACGACCAGCCACCCCTCAAATACCGCCTCGGCGGGAAGTGGGTGGACCCGGCAGCGTTCTTTGCCGGCGGCTCATTCCCCGGCTGTCGCGTCGATCTGATTCGTTCCGCTGACCGCGAACTGCTCCGCAGCGGAATGGGAAAGGCCTTGTACGGCCGACCCGACACCGCTGGCGGCAAATCGCCTCAGGATCTGCGACCGATGTTCGGCGCTCCGCCCTATGAGCACGAGCATGCCTACTCACCGGACGGCAACCTGATGTATTACATCCGGTCCGTTCACGAGGACGGCATCGTCCCGGACGTCTATACTGACAAGCGCGGCACGCTCTGCTGGTGCCCAGATGCTCAGTTCGAGACCAAGGACATGGAGTCGGCGAGCGCCAGGGTCCCGATCGTTTACTTCGCCCTGGACAGCCGGCGGGTGAGCGCGGATTGGTACTACGCCTACAACCGGAACGAGCGCTTTGCCGTTCGTGGCGCGGTGGGGATTGAAGAGCTTTAAGCTTTGATCCTTACCCTTCCGTGCTCCCTTTATCTTTTTCTTTGTCAGCCGTAGGCTGACCGGCCGCGCCCTAAAAAGCGCGGTCTTTTCTTATCCTCAAGCTTTAGATTGTTTATAAAAAATTAATTTCAAGCTTACGAATCGCTTTGCGCTCCATTTTGCGAATCCGTTCCCTTCCGACTTGAAATAAAACGGCGATTTCCTCGTAGCTCGCCGGCTCTTTGCCATCGAGCCCATAATACATGGTGAGAATCTTCTGCTCTGCCGGTGATAGATATTGCAAGAGATCCGGCATCTTTTGGTACAGCTCCGATGAGACTCGTTTTTTGCGATCCATATATCCTCCTGTTAGTGATAATAATCTGATTTTACCATCCCTAATTACAGGGTGAAAAAGGCAGTTGCTTAGAAGCAACCAAACGAGCATTTTTATTCTTTTTGATCTCTGTGAGCCAATTATTTGACGAAAGCTCATCCATTTGATAAATTAGCACAGTTAGAAAAAAGCGAAAATTCTGAAGGAACGCGGAGGGCACGTATCTTCGCGGTTTTTTTATCAACAAACGATGCGCATTTTACTCTTAGAAAGGACGTTGTATGCACAAACATGGCTATACGTATAAAAACCTGCCGATTCACCAACTGGAGCGCGATCCCGATCAGCCTCGCAGAAATTTTGGCACCAATGGTGACACCAATCGCCTGCTAGTTTCGATTAAGCGTTACGGCATGGAAGAGCCAATTAAGGTAACTGAGCTTGAGCACGAACGGTACTTAATTATTGATGGTCACCGTCGCTATGACTGCGCTCAAAAAGCGGGCTATGACATGGTGCCGTGTCGCGTCTACCCCTCGATGCCAAAAGGTGAGTTAGAAACCCGACGCTATGAAATGCAAAACAATCGCCGGCCATGGAAGCCCATGGAGCGATCGGATGCTCTGGAGCGCATTAAAACTGAGATGGGCTTTCACACAAACCGTGAGACTGCTACCTATCTGGGGCTTACGGAAACGATGGTCAATAACTCGCTGCAGATGCGTAAGCAGCGCCTCGATTATATCGAGCTGATGGAGCACTATGATCTGGGTCAAAGCTACCGTGTCGAGTTCATGCGCTTAAAGGCTAAGGTGCGCAAAATTAAGAATATTGAAGCAGATGAGATCTTTACGATTATTTTCGAGAAGGTAAAGCACAAAGTCATTCGCAGCTCGCAAGACTTTCGGGTACTGGGAAATCTATTTTTACGAGCAGCTGCCAATGAAGACGAGCTGCATCGATTTCTGACCGATCCGGATATGACGGCAACTGAGCTAGAGCAGCGCACCCTGCAAACTGGATTTTCTCATCTGATTGAGCTGCTTATCGACAAGGTAAAGAGCAAGACCAGAGACGGTGTTGCC
>CAZLPY010000048.1:0-8104 GCA_964561525.1 uncultured Candidatus Saccharibacteria bacterium
AGGATTTGTTCCAAGCCGCTTCAGCCGAAAAAGAGCCAGTAGCAGTTAAATTCTAAATTATGACCGTTGAGCTCCCTGACATCCAGAGAAATAGAAAATATCTTTTTCTATGGGTTGCTCTATTATTAATTTTCAGCGTTGTAATGATTATTATCTTGCTGGAAAACAGTAGTAACCCCGCTTCATTCTTCTATAAATTCATACTGCCTAGTAACATTGTCCTTCTCGGGACTCTAAATATAATTTTTTTGATCCCCTTTTATTTATTTCTTAGAAAAAGTTTGATTAGTCGTAAAAAGTCATTTGAATTCATTCTTTTATTACTTATAGGGTTTGTTTCGATATACTGTTATGCGCTTAGGCCGTATGGGACAGAGAATGTCATCTTAGATATGAAAGCATCAAGATATCGCATAATTGGACAAGATCCCGTTGATAATACAGGTATAGATTTTACAGCAGACTTTTCAAAGATGTGCCCTAATTTATTAGCGGGTGGAAAAGTTATGGACTGTAGCAACATAAATCAACATGGGATAAAAAGTGCCTACTGGTATAACTGCTCTACTGTTCAGGGCAATCCTAATCCCAATACAGATGAAGGCCTAGCCATAAGATATGCTGGCGGTGAGCGCAAAATAGCTGAAGGCAATTTAAGCGTGAGAAACTTGGAGACTGGTCATTGTAATGTGAATGTTTCCTTTTTTGTTTCGACTGAAGACGGTGGGACTTCATCTCTCTATCAATCGGATAAAATTACCATTCCGATAGAACTAGGCAAGATAACCAGGGTAGATTTTTCAACTCAATAGATAGTGTATTGATATCGCGTACATATTATATATTCCGTTGTGACTGAGACTCGGGTTTGAAAGATCGATATAAGAGATGATAAATCCAATAATATGAACCAAGTCGCTGCTATTATTCTCCAAAATAAGCAGGGGAATGTCTTACTATATCTGCGGGATAACAAGCCAAGCATCCCTTTCCCTCATCACTGGGATCTGTTTGGTGGCCACGTCGAGGAAGGCGAGACTCCAGAAGAGGCGTTGGAGCGGGAGCTAAAAGAAGAGCTTGGCATTGAGCTTCATGACTATAAATTTTTTAAGAAATACGAAGTGACTGAAGGTGATGTTGCACCGAATACAAAGTACATCTACAGCGGAGTAATTGATGTCCCAGCGAATGAGCTGACACTACATGAAGGCGAGCGATTGTCGTTTTTTAAGTCTGATGAGATTCCGAATTTGCCTATTGCGAACGTTCTTAAAGAAATTATCCTAGATTACCTGAGTGCCGCAAACGGCTTGAGAAACTGAGCCAATTGGCTATTTGTGATATACTGAGGGTTGGTGAGGAGTTAGTGTGAGAAAAAAGCTTCCGTTAATTATTGAAAAAGACGAAACTGGATATTATGTAATTGAATGTCCGTTATTTGAAGGCTGCTTTACTCAAGGGAAGACGATCACAGAGGCTAAAAAGAATCTACGAGAAGTAATCGAATTGTTGTTGGAGGAGCCCGAAAATAGACAGATTTGGGAAAACTATAATCCTGAATCGGTCAGCTTTTCTACCATGACTCATGCCTAAGATTCCTCGTATCTCTGGTGCAGAGGCAGTCAAAGCGTTTATGAAAATTGGATATAATTCGGTGCGCCAGCGGGGATCACATATCCGATTGCTCCATAATGACCCGCGGAGATTACCTCTGACTATTCCAAATCACAAAGAACTCGGAATCGGGTTGTTACGTAAGCTACTGCGTAATGCGCAAATGACCGTCGATGAGCTTATAGAGTTATTACGTTAAACAACTCAATATACTGAGGTGTTTAGGACTAAAATATGCTACAATGAGCTCGATATGTATAATCAAATCGATTCAAATAAACGTAAAACCGTGCTCATTATGGCCATATTTTTTGCCATTATGCTTGGTTTGGGTTGGATTTTTAGCCAAATATACAACACCAGCGCCTTTATTATTCTGGCTGTCGCGATTAGTCTGATTCAAGCTTGGGTGAGCTACTATCATGGTGATGCAATTGCACTCGCGGTGAGTCACGCGATTCCTCTAAAACGGGATGACAATGTGGAGCTATTTCGCGTCGTGGAAAACCTCTCAATCGCCGGTGGCCTGCCTATGCCAAAAATCTATGTAATAGATGATGGTGCGCCAAATGCCTTTGCTACTGGTCGCGATCCGCAGCACGCGTCGCTGGCAGTAACCTCTGGATTGCTGCAAAAATTGAACAAAACCCAGCTCGAAGGAGTGATTGCCCACGAACTATCACACGTGGGCAACCGAGATATTTTAGTAATGTCCGTCACTATGGTGCTCGTGGGTGCAATTGCTTTAATTGCGGATTTCTTTTTGCGATCGCTGTGGTTTCGCGGCCGCGATAACGATCGGGAAGGTGGTAACGCATTAATGTTTATTGGTATTGCTCTCGCAATTTTATCACCAATTGTAGCTAGTTTGATGCAGCTTGCAGTTTCCCGCAGGCGCGAGTACCTAGCAGATGCCAGCGGAGCATTGCTAACTCGCTACCCTGAAGGACTCGCGAGCGCCCTCGAAGTAATTGCGAAGGATAAGGAGCCGTTAGAGGTGGCAAATAAAGCTACTGCCATGCTCTATATCGAAAATCCACTCGAGGAACACGGAGGTTTTTTGAACAACCTCTTCTCCACTCATCCACCAGTCGCAGATCGCATTAAACGTCTAAGAGCAATGAGCTAAAGGGGATATTATGGGTGAACGCAGTAGCGGAGCAATGTTGGAAAGTGAACCATTAAATCCCATTGATCAGTATATGGAATGGTTTCGTCAGCGCGGACCAAATGCGCTAGATGACATCCCATCATCCGATCGTGCTGCATTCGCAAGAAAATTATATCAAGAAGGTTTCGGCGGGGTTGTAGAAGATAATTTAGATATGTTTAGCAATCTTGATAATGAAATTGCTCTCCGTTTAATTGAGGGCGGCCGTATGGATGATGTGGTCAAAATGATTGAGCACTTCCAAAATTTATCAGCAGAAGTGGCGCAGAAAATCGCAGAGTCATATACTTGGCAAGCAGGAATATTTTTCCGAGATAACTTAAGATACTTCAATCAACTAAGTCGTAGCGAATTATTAGAGATAGCAGAGATAGTTTCTAGCGCGAAAACTAAATATGTTGTTATCGGTAAACCTGTGAAGATTACAGAGTTTAACAAAGACTTCTACATGAATAAGATGAGACAGATCAATTCTGACAACGTGGATAATCTAAAAAATATGAGCGGGTGGGAGCAACAATGTGTTGACTACAATGAGCAAGGGATTTTAAAAGAAGCAGTAAATAACCCTGACCGTTATTTTCCAGCTCAATTCTTATTAAGGCCAGCTGCAGGCCCGCGAGAGGTGGGAAATGATCTGTTGCGACCATCTGAAACAGTGCCGCAGAAATCACATTCTGAAGAAGATGATGGCGAAGACAATCTTATTTCTCTCAATCAAAAATAATTTTCTCACGACTCATGAATAAACAAGAAGCTTCAGATCGAATAAAAAAATTGCGCGAGAGCATTAATCGCTATCGCTACGATTATCATGTGTTAAATAAATCGACTATTTCCGAGGCAGCGATTGATTCACTGAAGCACGAATTAGCCCAGCTCGAGGAGCAACATCCAGATTTGATTACTGCAGATTCTCCCACTCAGCGAGTGGCCGGTGAGCCCTTAAAAGCATTTAAAAAAGTAACTCATGCTATCCCAATGCTGTCCCTAAATGACGCGTTCTCATCTGAGGAATTAGAGGCGTGGGAGGGACGTGTGCGGAAGTTGATTCCAAATGCTGATTGGTCATATTTGGTTGAACCAAAGTTAGATGGTTTAGCGGTTGCATTGATCTACGAGCATGGGAAGTTTGTGCTTGGCGCCACACGAGGTGATGGACGAGTGGGAGAAGATGTGACCCTGAATTTGCGCACGATTGAGGCGGTACCTCTGTCTTTTTCTCAAAAGGAGAGGGGCGATACGGCGTCTTTGCTTATTAAACGAGCTCTTGCTAGCCGAGTTGAAATTCGGGGTGAGATAGTGATTAGCCGCAAGGATTTTGCCAAATTGAACGAACAGCAGGCTAATAAGGGTTTGCCTAAATTTGCTAACCCGCGCAACTTGGCAGCGGGTAGTATTCGCCAGCTTGATCCCAAGCTTGCCGCAGCTCGCAAGCTAGATTTTGTGGCTTATCAAGTGCTGGCTGATATTGGGCTTACCACTCACGAGCAAGAGCATCAGTTATTGCAGGTGCTTGGGTTCCGTAGTTTGGAAGTAAAGGTAGTCAAAAATAGTGCACAGATCCAGGCTGTGCTAGATGATATTCATACAAAACGAGCGCGGTTTTCCTATCAGACTGACGGGGCGGTTATTAGCATTGATGAGCATGCATACTGGTCGCGTCTTGGGGTAGTCGGTAAAGCTCCACGCTATGCGCTCGCCTATAAGTTTGCGGCTGAGGAATCGACGACCAAAATTTTAGACATTCAAGTGCAAGTGGGACGCACCGGTGCTATTACGCCGGTAGCCATCATGGAGCCGGTTAGTGTGGCTGGTACGACCGTAAGCCGCGCAACGTTGCATAATGAAGATGAAATTGAGCGCAAAGATATTCGTATTGGCGATACCGCCATAATTCGGAAAGCCGGCGATATTATCCCTGAGGTGATTAAAGTATTGCCAGAGTTACGCACCGGACACGAAAAAAAGTTTCACATGCCTAAAGCATGCCCATTATGCGATTCTAAGATCGTTCGCCCAGCAGGGGAGGCGATTGCACGATGTAGTAACTCAAACTGTTTTGGTCAAGAAAAAGAACGGATCATTCATTTTGTAAGCCGGGCAGCCTTTGATATTGATGGAGCGGGTGAGGCAGTGATTGATCAGCTGCTGCAAAAGAGCATAATCCGCGACCCTGCAGATTTATTCTTTTTAAAAAAAGGCGACATTGAGGCCTTGGACCGGTTTGCCGAAAAATCGGCAGAGAATCTTTACAACGCGATTCAAGCGAGTAGACAGCAACCCCTCGCCCGATTCTTATATGCGCTTGGTATTCGCCACGTCGGTGAGCAAACTGCTTATGCCCTGGCACAGTTTCTAGCCCATCGTCTTTTGTCTCGTAACGTTAAGGTGAGCAAGGTCTGGGACGTATTAAAACAGGTGACCGTGGATGCGTTAGAGGACATTCCGGATGTTGGAGGAGTAGTAGCAAAAAGTATCCACAATTTTATCTACTCCGATGCGGCTCGTACACTGATTGATAAACTTGACCTGGCCGACATTACTTTATTGGTACCCGAGATTGTTACATCCAGGCTACCACTTCACGGCAAAACAGTGGTATTTACGGGAAGCCTAGCCACTATTACCCGAGAAGCAGCTGAGGCTCGAGTTCGCGAGCTGGGTGGCAAAGCGGCTGGGTCGGTGGGCAGTAACACAGATTATGTAGTGATCGGTGTGGATCCCGGGTCAAAGGCAGACCGTGCACGCGCTCTCGGCGTTACCGTTTTAAACGAACATGACGCACGACGATTGCTTGGTTTATCGGACAAAGGTAACGCATAAAAAATTGAGCATCAATCTCGTTTGTGCTAAAGTAAGGCATCGAAAGAAGTTATAAGGTTTTTGATGACTGATATTAGCGCTGAACAGGTGAACCATATTGCAAAACTCTCTCGTATTGCACTGGATGCTGATGAGGTGCCACGTTACGCCAAACACTTAACTTCAATTTTGCACTATGTTGAGCAACTGGGTGCTATTCCAACTGATAACGTCGTGCCGCTTCGTCAGGTGAGCGGACTACAAAACGTGTTGCGGGAGGACGTCGTGACAAACAGCGATCAGCGCACCGATTTATTAGCCAATGTGCCGATGCGGCACAACGGCTTTATTCAGGTCAAAACCGTCAAATAATCATGGAACCGACTTTTTATACTATTGATCAAGCCGCCACAGCTTTAAGTGAAAGAAAAATATCAGCTGTTGAGCTTATTAAAGCGTCTTTAACGCAGACAAAACTACAGCATAAACAGCTCAATAGCTTCGTCACAATAACTGAGGACATGGCGCTCGAGCAGGCGACGGCTTCGGATCAGCGTCGGCAACATAATCAGTCGCGTGGTCTGCTTGATGGCATTCCAATTGCCCTGAAAGATGTGATTACCACAAAAGGTATTCGCACAACTGCCTCTTCTAACATCTTACGCAATTTTGTACCACCGTATGATGCGTTTGTATGGCAAAAACTACGAGATGCTGGAAGTGTTTTGATTGGCAAAACGAATCTGGATGAATTCGCAATGGGTACTACGACCGAATACTCTGCGTTTGGCCCGACCAAAAATCCTTGGGATGCAACACTGGTAGCTGGGGGCTCCTCAGGAGGCTCAGCGGTTGCAGTGGCGGCTGGTGGTGCAGTTGGGGCGCTTGGCAGTGATACCGGTGGTAGCATTCGTCTGCCGGCCAGCTGGTGCGGTGTGGTGGGGCTTCGTCCGACCTACGGACGGGTATCTCGTTATGGTGTTATCGCCATGGCTTCCTCTCTTGATCAAATTGGCACGTTTACAAGAACAGTCAAAGACGCGGCTTATGTATTGGAAACGATAGCTGGTCATGATGCTGCCGATTCCACCTCCGTGCCTGCTGCAGTGCCGGCCTATACGAAGGCGCTTCGTCATGAACTAAAAGGTGTACGAATTGGCGTTGTAAAGCAGTTTTTTGGCCCAGGAGTTGATGACCACATTCAAGCAGCGGTGCATCAGGGAATCGCCCAATTACAAAAACTAGGTGCGGAGATGATTGACGTATCGTTGCCGTTAGCCGAGGCGGCGCTCGCGACATATTGCATCATTACCCCTGCAGAGGTATCGACCAATTTGGAACGATATGATGGTATCAAATTTGGCTACAGCGCAGCGTCTGAAGCCTCAGTACACACCTTGCTTGACGTATATATGGAATCGCGAGCGAAGGGGTTTGGGGCCGAGGCGAAACGCCGCATCATGCTTGGAAGCTACGTTTTGTCGGCCGGGTACTATGAAGCATACTATCACAAGGCGCAGCAGGTGCGGCGTTTGATTCAAGATCAATTCAGCGATGTTTTTACCAAAGTAGATTGTTTGGTCGGACCAGTTTCGCCGACCAGTGCATTGCCACTTGGTCAAGCTGAAGCAGACCCGCTCAAAACATGGATGGCGGATGTGTTAGCAGTACCGGTCAATATTGCCGGGTTACCTGGGATGTCTGTGCCGTGCGGTTTTGATCGGGGGCTGCCAATCGGACTACATCTCATCGCAGATCAATTTAAGGAAGAGAATTTATTTGCGGTTGCATCGGCCTTCGAGGCATCAACAGATTGGCATACAAGGCGTCCGATATTGAAAGGAGAACACGATGGGTAAACGAGCACAGCAAAAACGCGCTTACAAAAATGCAGATTCGACAGATGGCAGATTTGCCTGGGCTGAAGGGTTACTACACTGGCAGCAGTTTCGCCATCCACATTTTTGGATAGCAGTTGCAGCATTTGTATTAGTTATCGGCTATCCACTGGTGACCGGAAGTGGTTGGTATAAAAAATACGTCAATCGACTATCGGCAGAGGATTTAGCCGTAGCGACAGCGGGAAGCGCTGTGATCCATACTGATAAAGGCGATATTACCTTCGATTTTGACAAAAAAGACGCTCCAAAGACAACTGAGAACTTCATTCGCCTGACTAGCCGAGGCTACTACAATGGGTTGACGTTTCATCGCGTAGAGCCGGGGTTTGTGATTCAGGGAGGAGATCCGAAAGGAGATGGGACCGGTGGCCAAAGTGCCTGGGGTGATCCGTTTGCGGATGAAATTGATCCGAGTACTCCTTTGTATCAAAGGGGGTACGTTCTGGGCACCGTAGCGATGGCGAATTCTGGAGCAAACACCAACGGCAGTCAATTTTTTATTACTCTTGCCGATCAGCCCGATTTACCGAAGAACTATACCATTTTTGGCCATGTCACGAGCGGTATGGACGTGGTCAAAAAAATTAGCAATGGGGATAAGATTACAAAAATT
>CAZLPY010000049.1:0-7949 GCA_964561525.1 uncultured Candidatus Saccharibacteria bacterium
GTAATTGGCCATGCCAGAAGTGACGGAACCACCTTGTTAGTTTATATAGAGTTGCACGTCCTTATGTGGGTCCTGCGAGTCCAAGAAGAGAAGCTGGGCGATGACCAAGTTTGCAATCACGTCGTCAATCGGCCCGCCGAGGAAGATGATGCGCTCCTTTAAAAGCCGCGAATAAATATCGTACGCGCGTTCCCCAAATTGGGACTTTTCAATTACGGTTGGAATTAAATAAGACATAGTGCTCCTTACTATCTTAAGTATACTAGTTCAGTGCTAATGATAGAAGTGAGGTGCAAAAATGTCAAGTATTCTTGACATTTAGCTTCTGGTCGCATGCTCAACCAGTTGTTGTATCGCTTTTTCGGCGGACCCTTTTTCGTTTACATCAAGCTCTAAATCTTCCATTACCTTTGATAAGGCTAGCCCTACCAGCGCATTGGTGCGTGCTTGCGGCTCTGCCTCATCCCGCAGTTCTTGCGGTGTCTTGCCTTGCTGCTCAAGATAAGCCGCAAATCGATCTTCCGGAATCCCAAGCCGATCGCGAAAATGATCCATCAGGCGATTAATTTCATCATTTACAATTACGTCAGGCAAATCCGCTCGAGTAGCTTCTGCTAGTTTGGCCAGCACGGCATCGGTTGTTTTACGTTCAGCTTCCTTGGTGGCTTCCGATTCCAACTGCTCTTTTACAGTGCCGCGTAGTTGTTCAATCGATGTTTGTCCAAATTCTTCTGCAAACCGATCGCTGAGCTCTGGTAGCTTGAGCTCCTTCATGTCATCTAATGTCACTACAAACGTGGCTTGTTTTTTCGCTAACGATTTTTGATGGTAATCTTTAGGAAATGTCACATTAAATTCCTTGGTCTCGCCGACCTGCATTCCGACTAAATTATGTTCAAAACCTGGAATTAAGGTGCCATCACCTACGACCAGTGGATGGTGTTCGCTGCTCATGCCCTCCTGCGCTATTCCCCCGACAGTACCGCGATATGAAATGTGAGCAAAATCACCGTTTTGCAGTGGACGCTCCGCCTCCCCAAGTTCTGCCCGCTCTTTTTGTAACTGTTTTAGTACCTTTTCGATATTCTCATCGGTAATTTTTTCCGGCACAACCGCCTTAACCTTGATGTTACGCCAATTTTTCACTACCACCTCTGGTAGTAAATCTACTTCAGCTATGAAAGTGAGCCCATCCTCCGTCGAATGCACTGTCACATGAGGTTGTTGCAGAGGATGCAGTGACTGCTCCTGTACAACTGCGTAATAAGCATCGGGGATAGCATGTTCGATAGCCTCACTGACTACCGCTTCCTTACCTACTGATCGCTCTACCAAAGCAGCCGGGGCTTTGCCTTTGCGAAAACCAGGCAGTTTCACATCTGCTACGAAATGCTCTAGCGCATGCTCATAGTGCTTTTTAAACTCCTCGGCTGAAAGCGAGATGTCAATTTTGATGCGCGATTTTGGCAATCGTTTTAGTTCAGATTTCACTACAATCTCCTGTTCTAAGCCGTCATATGATACCAGAAATAAGCTCGGATGAGAAGCTCTTGGGTGACCGCTCAGTACACATTACTGTTGCAGTGCTTGGAGTGCTGGTAGTTCCTTACCAGCCAAATAATCAAGGGTTGCCCCACCGCCGGTCGAAGCAAAGGTCATTTTTTCCGCCAGGTTATGTGCGCTTAAGAAACCGACGGTATCACCACCGGCAACTACGCGTGTAGCATGCGATAATCGAGCTAAATAATCACCAATCATTAAAGTGCCTTTACTAAATTGTGGCTGCTCTGTTTTGCCCAAATTACCGTTCCAAAATATCGTCTTGGCGTCAGCTAAAACATCTTCGAACTGTTGAATTGTTTGCTGACCAACGTCTACGATTGAGTCACCCTGCCATTGTTGATCGATCGGCAGCACAATTTTTTCGCCAAAGCGCTGCAAAATGCGACGCGCTGCATCCAATTGCTCGTCTTGCACTAAGGACTGACGCGTGTCCTGTCCCTGTGCTTTCATGAAGGTACTCGCCACCGCTCCACCGATCAAAAATCGGTCCGCATGCTTGCTTAAGTTTTCTATCACCGGCAACTTGTCTTCAATTTTTACGCCACCAATAATGAATACAAACGGTCGATCGGCCTGATTTTTCAAGTGATCGAGATAATGCACTTCCTCAATTACACGCAAGCCCGCAAAGCTCGGGATAGCGCGTAGCAGACCCGCAGTAGTGGCATGATTGCGATGTGCATCGGCAAATGCCTCGAAGGCCAATATATCCCCTTGGTTGGCTAATTCCTGCACAAACGCTGGGTCATTTGTTTGTTCACCGGGATTAAAACGCACATTTTCAGCTAAATAAAGCTGATTGGTTATTTTGAATAAATCAAGACCGCCAGCAAATTGGCCCTGTAAACGCTGTGTTGGCGCCTGGGCGTAGTGGCGGGCCAAATAATCGGCTACCGGCTGCAGGGTCAATTGCTGATCTTCGCCACGCGGTCTGCCGCGGTGTGCTAAAAGCACTAAGCGTTGTGGCTTTGCTTTCAAAATGTAATCTAGCGTCGGTATGGCGGCTCGGATACGATTATCGTCTGTAATGGTGCCATCGGTACTGAAAGGTACATCGGCATCAATGCGGCACAGTACTCGTTTGACTGCAAAATCAGCTTGATTAAGAGTTCGCAAATTCACGCTACCGCCGCTTTTTGCACCAACTCAACGAATTCCTTTGCTTTGAGACTGGCCCCTCCTACCAACACCCCGTCAATATGATTCTGTGACACAAAATCAGTCACATTTTCGGAGCTAACACTCCCGCCATAAAGTATCCGCGTTTCACTCCCTACAATCTGTTTAATCTGCTTACATACTTCATTCGCATAGTTTCCGGTAGCAACCTCGCCCGAGGTAACTGTGCTAATTGACCAAATCGGTTCATACGCCACCACTAATCGATCATACTCGCCTCGATGTACTCCTTGAAGCGATTCCTGTAGTTGATCAACTACTCGCTTCCAACTCTCCGTTCCTTTTTGCCGCTCACCGACACACACAATCGGCGTCATTCCTGCTGCTAATACCGCCTGTACTTTATCACTGACAAATTCGGATGTTTCGCCAAAGTGCTCGCGCCGCTCCGAGTGCCCTACAATCACGTACGAACACAGATCATGCAACATCGCTACGGAAACCTCGCCCGTGTAGGGGCCAAAATCGTCCGGATAGCAGTTTTGGGCACCTAAATAAATGTGCGGTGCCGAGATTTCCAGTACCGAAGCCACCTCTTGTAACCATATATTTGGTGGACACAGCACCACATCAACACCTTCGATGTGCTCTAACTGATTACGGACGATCGTGGCGAGCACACTTGCGTCAGCGAGCGTGGTGTTCATTTTCCAATTGGCAACTACCAGTGGTTTCATTACCTTAGATTGTACCATCAGTTCGGATCCAAACCAAAGGAACGTCGAATTGCCCGCGCAGTTTTTGCTCCGACTGCTTGGGACAGCGTTTCGTACGAGGCATCCCGCACCGCTTTGACTGACCCAAACTGGGTGAGCAAGGTTTGTTTGGTTTTTGGACCAACTCCAGCAATATCGTCCAATTCGGACCGAATCAGGCGTTTTGATCGCAAGGTGCGATGGTAGGCACCAGCGAATCGATGCGCCTCGTCCCTTACGCTGCGAATAATGTTTGGATCGTTAAATTGAATGCGCTCACTAAAGTATAAGTCCTCGGCTTTCCGAGTTGGCCCTTTGGCAATGCCGATAATCGGAATATGTACCTCTCGCTGATCCATGATCGATTTTACAGCGGTCAACTGCCCGCGACCACCATCAATCACCATTACATCCGGTAGTTGCCAATCCTCGGAGTCGGTAATGTCCCATGTGCGAGTTGACACCATCTCCTCGGCTCCATCGCTTGCCACATGAGCATGCGCGAGACGGCGCGAGACCGCCTCTTGCAGCATGGCGTAATCGTTTGGGCCTGTGACGGTTTTGATCTTGAATCGCTTGTACAAGTGCTTGGCGGGCTTGCCACCTAAAAAGACCACCATCGACACCGCTGCTTCCCGACCGGATAGATTCGAAACGTCGTAGCCTTCAATGCGGTGCGGGATGTTTGTGTCGATCAGATTTTTGACCCGCATTTTGTCCAGCTCCGGATCCGTATCGCTAATTTTGGCCATTTGATGCAAGCTTTGCAGGGCCAAATATTGATTCCGTACTGTAGCTGCCTCCTCAAAATGCTGTCGTTTGGCCTTAACTTCCATCTCCCGCTTCAATTGTTTGATCAGCGATTCCTTTTTTCCTTCTAAAATCATTACCACCCGCCGTACGGCAATGCGGTATTCATCCCGCGAAATTTCGCCAATACAAGGCGCTTGACAGCGCTTAATGTGATACTGCAAACAGGCCTTTTTGGGCATGACTGTGCAGCTTCGATACGGAAAAATTTTACGAATAGTTTTTAAGGCTAGACGTAAATTGCGGCCCGAAGTGTAGGGGCCAAAGTAGCGAATATGCGCCTCGTCCTGCAAAATTTCATTTTTATGTACCATACTTAAGCGAGCAAAGCCGGTGCCGTCTGACGAATCGACTTTGACGTAAAAATAGCTTTTGTCGTCCCGAAATTGAATGTTGTAGCGCGGCAAGTAGCGTTTGATGTAATTGGCTTCAGCGATCATCGCTTCCATAGTGGATGGAAACGGCTCCACGTCGATTTTGCCAATTAGCGTAACCATTTTTTGAATTGAGGGGCCACGATTTAATTCCTTGGCCCAGTAGGATCGAACACGGTCGCGAAGCGATGTGGCTTTACCCACATACAAAACCTCCCCTTTGGCGTTCTTAAAAAAATACACTCCGGGAGTTTTGGGCAACTGGCTAATTTGTTCTCGTAACTTTAGTGGAACTTCCATGCTCCAGATTATAGCATGAACACAAAAAAATCCGCCCCGGCCGGGCTGGCCATAGGCGGAATGCATGATTGCACTTAAGTTCTTAGAAGCGGGAGCTTGTGAGACGCGCTATGCTGGCAATTTTCTGACAATTTTATCGGGGATGGCCCGCCCTGAAGCAATCCTTGATGCGCGAGTTATCGCTTCCTCCAAATCCCGTGCCAAGAATCGGTAGTCTCCATCGAACACCTGGTGAACCACTCCGTAGCCTCTCCAGTCGCTTGTGGAACAGTCACGGAAACCGGAGTCCACCAAGATGATGGTGGGGATCCGATCTTGGGCTGCCAAGAAGCTTACCGCCTCACAATAGCGCCATGCGGCACTCTTTTTGCTGCCGTCTGATGCTTCGACAGAATCGTCCGGATGAACGATAACAAAAAGGGCATCGGCTATGCTCAAACGGCTGACAACGTCGGAAATGCGCGCGTCGATATCCAGCATCGATAGCTCGAAACCGAATTCCTTCAGATATCCTAGCACCTCACCAGTAGCCTGGTTGGTGCCACAACAAACGAGCACATTGTGATTCATCGAAGTTTCTCCTTGTTAAGGTGGATCAGCAAGAAAGGTTTGACTAACCGTTACTGATCGAAAGCTAAGTTTCCGCGCATTCGCGAAAAATTGTTATTATATTAGCACAGATTTATTTTTTTGTCAACTGATCTATTAGTTCGTTTTCATGTATCAAAGCGGATTGATCGTTATGCGTGAGCTCAACGGAACGCTGTTCAAGCGTGCGATGGCTGATTATAACACGAATTGGCGAGCCGATTAAATCGGCGTCGGCGAATTTAGTGCCGGCGGATGCATCACGGTCATCATACAATATGTCTGATGGGTCTAATTGGTCAGATGAGATCAATTGGTTGTAGAGCTCTGCGCCGAGACCAGTACTAAGCTCGATTAAGTGAATACGGTACGGTGCCACTGCCTCAGGCCACTGAATTGTGCCTTTTTCAACGTCTCCGTGCACTTCGGCAAGTGTGCCGACCAGCCGGGTAATGCCGATGCCATAACAACCCATCCAAACATCTTGTAGCTGCCCATCTGGGCCTGCTACCCGCGCTTGCATGGGGCCGGACACTGTTTGGGCCATGGGGAAGATGTTACCCACCTCAATAGCGTTCTTTTTTGTTACATAGCCCCCTGCCCACTGCAAAAACTCCGGATCATTTTCGTTCTCTACAACTTCACGATTTCGAGCTGCGTCACCTGATTGGTTTAAGTAAACGCTGTCTTCACCGTTTTCAGCCAGTACTTGGAATTCGTCAGAGAACTGAGAGAAGATGCCACCGAGCGCTAAGGTGCGGATAGCCTCGAGCCCACAACGCTTGAAAATAGTAAGGTAACTAGCCGCCACAGCTTCGTAATAGTTGTTAAAATCGTCCTCTGAGCCATGAAAACTGTACAGATCTTTCATTAAAAACTCACGGCCGCGCAATAGACCAGATTTAGCCCGTGGCTCGTTTCGAAATTTAGTTTGAATTTGGTAAGCGGCCTTGGGCAGATCTTTGTACGATGAATAAAAGCGACGAAACATATCGGTAATGATCTCCTCGTGAGTCGGCCCAAGCCCCAGTGGCTCATCTTTGAGGTCATACATAATCTCTTTGATTTTTTCGCGCCGGCCGCTCTCTTCCCACAACGCATGCGGCTGCAACACCGGCATCGAGATCTCAGATGTGTGCGGCAACTTATTCAACTCGTCTCGAACAATGGTTTTGATCTTTTCGACGATGCGCAAACCAAGCGGCAGTAAGGTGTAGACACCAGCTAGTTCTTTATCGATGTAGCCGCCGCGTGTTAACAGGATGGCGTTTTTAGACGTTTCATCCTTTGGAATTTCCCGGCGCGTTGTGCTAAAAATTTGTGATTGTCGCATATTATTTCTTAATTAACTTTAGGATATCATTCCACGTAACCACAGCAAACAACCCCAGCAGCAGCACAAAGCCAATAGTGTGTACAATACCTTCAATTTTATGCGACACTAAGCGGCGCCGAAACAGCCCATCAATTACAATAAACAACAACCTCCCACCATCAAGAGCCGGGATTGGTAAGATGTTAAATAAGGCTACCGCGAGTGATAGTTGGGCTATGCCGAGCAGCAAGTACGGCCAGCCTAACGCCGTAAATTGTGCAATAATGCCATAGATGCCAACCGGCCCGGATACCTGGTCGGCCGCTACGTGTGGCCCAACGCCAACCAAGCTTAAAATGAGTGCACCGATAAACGCAAAATTGGCCCAGGCTACTCGCCCGAGCATCTGCAACGCAATCCATGGTGCTTTCCACAGTGATTCCTGTGGCAGCTCTGATAATGAAAAGCTGCTCGCCCCCACCCCTAGGGGTGCATCACCCTGCCCTAAGGTGATACGCTTTTGCTCCTCACTTCCGCTCCGTCGAATGCTGACTGTCACAACGCGGCCAGCATTTTGATGAGTAACCTCGCGCAACTGCGATGGGCTCGTGAGCTCCTGATCATTAATTTTCAACACTAAATCACCTACTCGAATACCAGCGTTATCAGCGGCCGATCCGCTTTGCACCGATGCTACAAACAATGCGTTAGTCGCTTTCAGACGAGCTGGAACCACAATTAAAGCGGTTAGAATGATCCAGGCAAGCAGTAAATTCATCAGCACCCCAGCGACCACTACAGCGGCACGAGCAAAGCTTGACTTTCGGGTAAACGCCTTTGGATCATCACTCTCGTCATCTTCACCGACCATTTTGACGTACCCACCAAGTGGAATCAGATTAATGGCGTAGGTGGTTTCGCCAATTTTCCGAGCAAAAACCCGCGGCGGGAAGCCAAACGCAAATTCCTCAACGCCGATGCCCGCCCGCTTGGCCATCAAAAAGTGGCCGAGTTCGTGCACAAACACAATCAGCCCAAATATTACAATAAAAATAACGATAGTTAACAATACCATGTCGTCCTAATGCTTAAACGTATTATTCAACAAAGGTTTTATTGAAAGTA
>CAZLPY010000050.1:0-7868 GCA_964561525.1 uncultured Candidatus Saccharibacteria bacterium
CAACAACGTACGACGTGTGAGTATCGCGCGTACTGACCAGAACATACGATTGATCGGGTGAGAGCGTCAGTGACTCAACGTTCCCAAGATGGGTAACCTGGGTGGTGGTTTTACCATCCTTGCTTAATGAAAATAAGTCAGTTTGACCATTTACTGTATCAAGATAGGCTGCCGAACCGTCGCTTAAAAATTGGGTAAGGTGATCTAGAGGTACCGTTGCAAATTGACCGGTAGTGTACGCTCGCTCGCGAAGCCCTGGGGCGCCTGACACATCTTTTTCATCGCCGGTGGAAAGTGTAATTTGATGCGTGACTGCAGTGCCATTATCCGAATATGTGTAGCGAACAGTAGTACCTCCCACCGAGAAATAAATGTCAGAAGGTTCTTTATCGGTAGTAGACACTTTTTTGCGGTTAGTTCCATCCACTTTAACGGTATAGATGCCTGTTAGATCAGTATTGGTACCGCTGTCCGAAAAAGCATGCACGCTAAAGGTCACTGTTTGGCCATCGCTTGAGGTAGCTGGTCCTGAAACAAGCTCATTTTCGGCGCTATTAACGAAGGCTGGCGTGATGGTAATACGTTTTTTGGTCACCACATTGTAAGCCACTACGGTTTGCTGATTAGCTGGAGAGTTCTCGGATTGATAGCGAAACACCAGCGTTGAGCTATTAGCCCAAGAAATATTTTGTGGGTCTAGGTCGTCAGTTGCTTTGGCGACTGCGCCATTTGTATCGAGTACATAGATTCGCTTCAGCGTAACACCATTTTGCTTTACCCCATCTCGGTCAGAAAGAAACGCTAGTGTTTTTTGATCGGGGGAGAGCAACGGATCAGAGTTGCTTGAAGTGCCTTTGCCGTTCGTCAATTGAACTGGAGTTGATCCTTTTAGGTCAGTTGCAAACAAATCAGTGCGCCCACTTTTTTCTTGCTCATACGCCACGTAGCGAATCGGAAGGAGCTCAATTTTAAGATCGCTAAACTGATTGTTGGTAAAGGTAACAGGCGCGTCTACAGATTCAAACCCATCTTTGGTGACATGAGCGCTTACTGCATCTGACTGTAGATCGAACGATGCCGTGCCATTTTCAGCGGAGGTCACATTCTTTTCGCCGATCTTTAACGTTGCTCCCTTAATCGGGGCTCCTGACACCGCATCAACCACCGTTGCAGCAAGCGGAAACGTTTTCTCCGGTGCTTTTTCAATAACCACATCTGAAAGTGGGTTTACTCCGCGGTACAATGTGACCTGATAGTTTTTCGGGGTATAGCCGGTTTTACTGACCATTACCGTAGCGCCACCACTTTGCAGGTGATTCAAACTGGCGGTGCCGTTACTTGATGTCACGGTCGCTTGATTGCCAATCGTCACATTTGCCCCAGCAACTGCATAATGAGTATCTTTTTCCACTACTGTGATGGTTACTGCCGCAGCACCGTACCAGGCCGTCACTTTTGCAAATGCATCAAGCTGCCACGCCGCAACGCCGCCAACCAGTATGATCACGATAATAAGCAGCGCGGCCGTAAGCCGACGGTTTAGTACGATATGTAACTCGTTAGGGTGATGGTGATGCTTGTGCTGCGACTGCCCCTCGTCATGATCGGACAAATCAGATGCTGCACTGGCAAATTCGTTTTCGTCATCGTCATGGTGGGCACCATGACGCGATAACTCCTCGCCTTGTTCGTCGTCATCATCGTCATAAATCGGCTTCATGGTCCAAATTCCCTTCACTTCTAACATTACTGCAAACTGACATTGGTGACAATGAAAGGAAACAAAAATAGAGCATGGAGCGCGAATCTAGCTTCGAAACTCTATCCTCTATCTTCTAACTTCTAATCTGGCGCGAGCGACCGGACTTGAACCGGCGACCTCCACAGTGACAGTGTGGCGTTCTAACCAGCTGAACTACGCCCGCATTTCCATGTAACGTGGTAGGTAAAGCATGACACACATACTACTGATAGCCTTCTTTATTGTGAGAAAAGAGAGCTGTGTAACACGCTTCAAGATTCAAGCTACATGCTATTCATACTATACCATGCAAATATACTTTATACAAGCCGAAGTTTAGACCTTAATCAGCGTATGAATACTCGATTGATCGCGCCAAATTTGATAGTCGTTATCGCCGCGCACGTCCTCGATTGAAATAATGTGCCAGCCGTACTGCGTTCGAATGGGTCCAAGCAAATCGCCTTTTTTGGCTGCAAAGATGGCTGCTTCAAACTCTTTGACGGTTTGACCGCGTGAAACGTAGCCCAACTCACCACCTTGATCCTTACTTTCGGCATCTTCGCTGTTCGCCTTGGCCACTTCATCAAACGACTTGCCGCCCTTAATATCGGCCAAATCCTTATCAGCCTTTGCTTTCGCTGCATCAACGGTTTTTTGATCAGCGTTTTGATCAACTTTGACTAATAAATGTCGCACTTGCACCTGATGCCAAGCTCCTTTGTCCTTCAATGCACTTTCTAGTTTTTGTTTCAAAACTTGATCGTATATCAAATTTTTGAATTGACTTTCGGACAGTCCATATAGGTCACTTAATACTTTATTGACTTCATCCTGACCGTTTTTTTCGATCAGTTTTTGGTAGGCTTGATCTACCTCACTGCTCGAGACAGAGACGTGCTGCGCTTTGGCATGCTGAGCTACTAACTCTTGATCAATCAACTGATCAATCACCTGTTGATTTGTGCTCGCTGCATCGTAGCCCACTTTACTGGCAGTATAAAAATGTTGGGTAAAGGTACGCGTAAAGTAATAATTGCGCAAACTGATAAATCGACCGTTTACGATCACTGCGGGGTAGGGCACGATGTTGGCCACTCTTTCGACCGCGGAATTGTCTTTTTTAAACACGTAAATTGCCACACCAAATCCAAGCACAAACACAAGTATGATGGTCAGCAATCCTACCAGTAAACGTTTGAGCGAAAGTGAACGTGATTTTAACGCTGAGGCATCGGCAGCGCGTCCGAATAGGTTACGAAACTTTTGTATTAACGACGACATCGAAGCCTTATGTTATAGGGTTGCTATTGGTTTCATTGTAACAAGAACAGCCGCTACCAGCAACAAAGCGAGCGTAACGTAGCCCCCAATTTGGCGTACGGTTAGCTCATCCTTAGCCGCTAAATCGATCAATCCCCACCACACGTAAAGCAGCACGGTAATAATAATCGATTTTGCTAACACATCATCGTAGGCGATCCAATAGGTCAACAGAGCCGTTGCTTCAGCAACGATGAAGCCAATTAAATAAGCATGACGCCACAACAACGCCCTGCCAAAACGATGATGCCCCTGCCACACGGTGAGCAGTGCACCAAGTACCCCTGCGATGAACATCATTACGATGACAGGCAGCACCTCAGCACGGTGCAGCGAAAATAAAATAAACAAACCTAAAGCAGACAGAAGCAACGTTACCATATCAATGTTCTTGGCACGAATAAGCTGCCACACTGCATAGACCGAAAGCGCTAAAATGGTAAGCTTCTGCACGCCGCTGGCGTTGACTCGTGTGAGGAAAATACCAATAAAAACGACCAGACAAAAGACCGCGATGGTGATCCATGAACCTGAGGCACGCTCAATAAATAAGCGCTTCCAACTTGAACTAGGGGGAAGTGGTGGCATAATCCTCATAAATGGTTAACCAATAAGTGGTATCACGTTCCACAGATATTTGCAAGCTATGGTGATATAGGCAGTTTTTTTGTGGTGCTGTCGTAGTCGAGTCCTAGCACCAGTACAAAATCGGTAGTGACAGCTGGATCTGAGTTGAGATCACGGCTTTTAACGCCAAAACGCTTTTCTAAAAAGCTTGTGGTAAACGGATTTTTGTCCCCGCTGTAATTAATTAATTGTGTAAACGTCTCCTTGGTTGGATTATTAGATACTTTGGTTACGTTGTAACCGTAGCTTTTAAGCAGTGCCGCAACCGTAGCGCCAAGACCGCTTTTGCCGCTGGCGTTTCGTATCTCAATACGCGCATCTTCCTTAACTAAATAAGGATTAGTAAAAATGCCGTGGGCGATATTTTTAACTGCTTGGTAGGTATAGTCACCGTCCTTCGGCACTAACACATCTGCGCCACCAATGGTTTGCCCGGTAAGCGGCCCTGCGGCAGAAGAGTCAATGACCTGCGAAATAATTTGATTCGTTTGCAAATCTTTGACCTCGCCCGCAAGCGCTTGAATATCACTAATCTGCATATCGGTACGAACATGATTCCCTAAAATACTAATCAATTGAGTCAGTTTAAGCGGGTTGGTCAAAATGCCAGCCGAAAGCGCTTTTTGTTTGATGGCAACCATAATCTGCTGTTGGCGGCGGCTCCGATCAAAATCGCTGCTGGAATGACGCGACCTGGCGTACACCAAGGCCTGCGCTCCATTCATCGTTTGCGTACCGGCGTTAAAGTGAACGTGTACGTAGTCGCCTTCAAGCGATTTGCAGTTGGTGTGCAGCAAATTACTGCCTAAGTCCGCCACCGAAACGTCGCGTGGGTAGTTGCAGTCATCCAACGGCTGATCAACCGCAACGGTTACTCCGCCAAGAGCATTTACCATTTCTAGGAACGCTTGAAAATCAATCAATAAATAATAATGAATTGGGATACCAAGAAGCGCGCTAATGGTATCCTTGGAGTAGTTGGCTCCGTTGCCTTTTTGCAACGTATCGCCACGTGTGTACATCTCATTAATACGCCCATACGAGGCAGCTGAATATTTGTAATACAGATCACGCGGCACCGACAGCATGGCCGCTTTGTGATTTTGGGTGTCAAGTGACAGAATTTGAATGGTGTCAGTAAGATACGACCCTGGGTGATTGTCGCCACCCACACCAAGCAGCAGGATGTTTACCCGACCATCGGAATCTCCTTTTAGATCGGCTGGAGTAATATCACCGGCGCTTTTATGAAATAAAATGCTGCCAGGGTTGCCAGTTCCAGTAATAATTTTGCTTTTAGCGTTATAGACTGCAAAGCCAAACCACATCGCGGTAATAACAGTAGCAACAACTAACACAGCGATAGTGATGATGGCAGCGCGCGTGCGCACCGTTAATGGGGATTTGTTTCGATTGAAAATATGCGGCATCCAATCAATTTTAGGACATTTGCGCCATTATGACAACCAGCTGTTGCTGCAACGCCTATTTTACGCTTGCGTCTTAATAGTAACTGAGGCTGCGCGATCGTAGATAGGGTGGACCGGACCAGTATATTGGTTCCCCTCAATCGTTAGGCCGCTGACGCTTGACCAAATGTCCCCTTGAACTGCCTGCACTGGCACTCCGCCAGCAAATGCCAGGGCGTTGGCCACCGCTACACCGATGCGCGTACCGGTAAATGAGCCCGGGCCGGCGTTGACCAGTATTCCACGAACGTCGGCCAGTGTGACGTGATGCCGAGAGAGAAGAGCGATGATATTCGGTAATAAATCGTCACCTAAGCGCTGCCCCGACTCCCAACTAAACTCACTTGCGAGCTTTTTATTGTTGTAAAGCTGGATGCACGATGTGGCAGCGACGGTATCAATTAAAAGTATAAGCATGATGCAGTTCCTGAAAGATCGTTTTGACGCGCTTGGTCTCTTGGTGCAGCGCCACGTGCACTGTTCGCTTCTCGTCATGGACTGTAAGGGTCAGATGAATATGGGGTTGCATCTCTAAATGATGATTGCGCTCAGGCCACTCCACAATCGTCATTACATCATTTCGATTGAGTAAATCGTGCAAACCAGCACTTTCGGCATCAGTTTGATCGTGAGTGCGATAAAGGTCGGCGTGAGCAAGAATAAGATGCTGCTTCACTTGATATTCTTTGATGATCAAAAAAGACGGACTATTTACCGCCCCCATAATATCTAGCTCCTCGGCGATAAACTGTACCAGTGTGGTTTTTCCTGCACCGAGCTCGCCCGAGAGCAATAGTAAATCTCCGCCCTGCAACGTTTTGCAAAGTGTTGCGCCAAATTGACGCATTGCTTCAAGGTTTGGAACGGTTACGGAAAATGAATAATCTGCCACTAATACCACCGATCACCAATAATACCATACCATACCACATGAGCTTCATTTTGTCACTAGTGGTTGTAACCGTTTCCTGAAGTTCTGAAGTCCCGGAAGCTGGTGGAGACCCTGCAGCGAGCGCAGTATTTACCAATGGGGAAATATCAGATGCAGCCACGCCGTCCTGACTGCCTTTTTGGGCAGCTTGCTTGAGCGGCTTACTGTCACTTGATAAGGGCGGCGCAGTGACCTTTGCACCAATCGCTGCCAGTGTTAATGTGTCCCCATCAAAATACAAAAACCCTTCGATTGCCGCCTTGTCGGCGCGATTCGCCTCAGGAGCATCTCCTTCCCAGTGTACTGACACAATCCTTTCCTCGGTATCAAGCTTCCAACCGGTCTTCGTCACGCTTGATAGCGTACCCGAAAGCACTACCCAGTGATTGTAAAGCCCCGTGAGGTCTGAGTGATCAGGAATGAGCGTGGTCAAAAAATCTACGCCGCCATCTAGTGGCACAAGTGTTTTTGACCAATGCATCAGCACCGCCACTCCAGCTTTATTGACCGTGCCCATAAATCGCACGTGTGCACCACGAGTTAGTCCAGGTGGTGGCCGACCAATCGTCCACTCTAGCATCATCAGCTGCCCCGCTGACAACTGCACCAGCACTTTGGTTGCATCAAGCACATCAGGTGGCACTTCCACATACCCTTCCCAAATGCCGCTTTTGCCTGCAGTAAGCCCATCAATGCTACTGATGATCACGTCAGAAGCTAATAGCGAAGACGTGCGAAAACTCTGATTAAAAACTAAAACATTTCCAGCAACGTCACGGGCGGTCACCAAAGCGGTATAATCGGTGTCCGGATCAAGACTACTAAGCGTGGTGGTGTGGCTTAAGGTAAGCCGACTGATGTGGTGTTGCTGCACGCTCGGATCCGCGCCATTCCCCAGTACAATGTCATCACTGGTTTTTTCATCGGTCACAAAATGCAGCTTTGCTGAGTCAAGACCAGCAGCGATCTGCGATGGCACACTTAAAGTTGGAGCGGTGTGATCAATGATCACTGAACCAAGGGCCACATTTGCACTGGTTAGTCCGAGCGCCGATTCTGACACCGCGCTGACAACATACGTACCGTCAGGCACTGAGTTGAACAAGTCATCCACCTGCCATTTTCCACCGACAACTGGGACTTTCTTTTGCATGTGATTGCTTCCACTATCGGCTTCAATTACAACAATTGATGCGCTGGCACTTCCCCCAAACTGCCCGGTATTTGGGTCGATTCCCTGCTTTACCAGCGTGATCGTCGGAACACTCTCAAGTAGTAATGTAATATCTCCACTATGATTACTGGCCCATCCTAGGGAACCAACCAAAGCATTATGATCAATAAATTGCGTCACCGCGCGCCCAGCTCCGCTCCGGTATACATAAGCCTGCCCACTGTGCCAGTATTGAAGCATGTTCCCATTGCTTGAGATAGCCATCGGGTCAGCAGAGAGAGTGACCGCGTCGGTCGGCCACGAATGCAGCGATCCATCACCATACTGCACTACTACTTGATCAAGATAGGACACGGCTGTAATACAGCCTGGACAGAAAGCAATTGCATCGCCACTTGCCTGCCAGATTATTACCCGATTTGATTCTATTCCAACCGGCCCGCGTGAGGTCATCACTATACGGTCGTCAAAACAGGGGCGAGAGCTTAACCGTTGCCCGTCCCACCAACTAACGACTGCTCCGTCTATCCACGCAACTTGACCCTTGAACGCACTGACCATTGTTATATTCTGCGGATGGGCAATCGTCTGGATCGTATGATC
>CAZLPY010000051.1:0-3572 GCA_964561525.1 uncultured Candidatus Saccharibacteria bacterium
TAATGGCACGATTTTCGTTTAATACCAACTGACGCGGCAATGGCGGAAACGGTCGCACCTCCACTAGAGAGCAGGGCTAGGTAAACGTTAGCCTCCCACTCACTCAAACCAAATTGTGTCAATAGTTGTTCCATAATGCCTGGTATACATCGTGTAATTGCTTATTCTTGAATGCGAAGAGCTGGGTTGTATCTCCTAATTGCATGAAAGCCACCTTGTCACTCCACAGTAGGAGCACGATGTGGCTATCCAGCATTTTCCATTGTGGAGGGGTACCTAATTGATGTGATCGCTTATGGTAATAGTGCCAATATGGTCCTAATACGTTGGATAATTGGTGTTCATCGCCGAGAAAATATGCTTGAGATTGTTCTCGAAGGCATTTTTCAAGCAAAACTTTAATCGACCTCGCGGTTGAGTATACGCGTAAGCGAAGTTTATCCGCTCGTTGATCGTACAATGTTGTCATTTGCGGTGTATGTTTTTGGACCAGTTGCTCCTGGCTCTGGATCAATCGTTTCAGGTGCTCGGTGGAGAGGGCATGGTAATCCCTGACTCCGCGATATGATGTGGCTCTCACCAATTTTTTCTTGACCAAACTTTCCAATACCAAATACACCGTGGGCCGCTTCAGGCCGCTCGCTTTAGCAATTGAAAGCGCCGTGCCTTTCTTAAGCAGTAATAGGGCATAATACACCAGCGCTTCTTTTTGGGTTAGCCCGAGTAACTCAAGCTGACTAATGATCTGATCTTTTTGCATTTGACGTTATTTTTAACATCATTTCTACTATCAAATACTATACGTTACAATGCAGTGTTCGTCAACATGAGGACGATATCCAAGGAAGGGGTACCTGAACATTGTCTAAGGACAGCGAGGATATGCGACGATCTAGAGCAATGAAAGAGCAGCATTGCATGGAACAGTTTGCCACCGCTATCGCCTCTGGGAATACGATTGCGGTCAAGGTGGCACTCGACCAATTTATCACTATTATCGCCTCGGAAGTGGTAAGAGGAGGAATAGAATGGGCGAGATTAATCCTTGATGTCCAGGTGCACCTCCAGCACATTGTGCAGGTTAACGATGAAATCAGTGCCGATATTGTGTCCCAGGTCAATCAATCGCTAAGCGGCTTGTTCATGCTCGCCAAAGCCGTCACTAACATTGAGGTTTCAGAGGAGACACGTGATTTCCTAGCGCGCACGCGGTATGCTCGGCAGATCTTAAAGTGTCTCGATGAGTTTGGAGATTTGCGATATACCGACATAAGGGCACTACTAGATCCGACACCGAATCCGAATGCGCTTACCTATACCTTGGTGCGATTGGTGAGTAATGGTCTCATCAGAAAAGGTTGTTCAAAACGATCCGACTACTTCATCACAGCCATTGGGAAGTTAGTACTTGCTGCGCCTAATTTGGAGGCTGACCTTCCTAAGGTTGCAGCGATGACCAAGCTCAGCATGAGGAGAGCCAACAACGAAAAACTGGAGCGCGTACAAAATGCGCTATTACCGTTTGGAGTTCCGTGGCATTACTATTGCGTCTCGTGTGGAAGTGAGGTTCAGCAATTGCCGTCAAACCACGCCGCTTCGGAGCGTAAATATCTTTGTGATGAGTGCCAGGAGCTGGCAGATAAAGGATGGATTTAACTTATGGGCGTGGGTCAAAAAACTCACGTCCAATTTTAGTTTTAAATTAATAATGCGAGTGAGTACAAAATATGCTAGAGTACAGGTGTGAAATTCTTTATTACCACCCCTATTTATTACGTAAATGATAAGCCGCATGCCCTCCTTCGCACAAGGCTACGGAAGGGCAGTGGGGTTTTACATCGATCGAGGCATTTAATATGAAGTTCTTCATTACTACTCCGATATACTACGTAAACGATCGACCCCACGTTGGGCATGCGTATGTTACGCTCGCTGCCGATATTTTAGCTCGGTATCATCGTTTGATCGGTGATGATGTGTTTTTTTTGACTGGGACTGATGAACACGGGGCTAAGATTGCCGAAGCGGCGGCGAAGGCCGGTAAGAAGCCGCAAGTCTTTGCTGATGAAGTCTCGCAGCAATTTAAGGATGCCTGGAAAACGCTTGATATATCATACGACCGGTTTATTCGCACCACTGAGCCGGATCATCTTAAAACAGTCGAAGATTTTTTGCGTCGCCTGCATGACAGTAAGTTTGTGTACAAAGGCGAATATCGCGGTCTGTATTGTCGCGGATGCGAGGAGTTTAAAAAGCCCAGTGATTTAGTGAATGGGAAATGTCCGATTCACTTGACTGCTGCGGAACAACTATCCGAGCCGGCCTATTTTTTTAAGTTGTCGGCGTTCCAGACCGAATTAATTACATTAATTTCATCTGATGAGCTTCGGGTTCTGCCGCTCATTCGGAAACACGAAGTACTGGGGTTTTTGGAAGGGCAGCCGCTGGAGGACATCGCTATAAGCCGTGCAAACGTGGCCTGGGGCGTTCCGCTGCCCTGGGACAATGATCACACCGTGTACGTGTGGGTAGATGCATTAATCAACTACTACACTGCTAGGGGCACCTACTGGCCTCCTACCTGGCATCTGTTGGGCAAAGACATTATCCGATTTCATTGTGTAATTTGGCCTGCACTACTGCTGGCGATCGGCGAGCCCTTGCCAAAAAACTTTTTTGTACACGGGTTTTTCACGATCAACGGTCAAAAAATTAGTAAAAGTTTGGGTAACGCCATCGATCCATCGGAAATCATTAAAAAATATGGGCGAGAGGCCCTACGATATTATTTATTCCGAGCGTTTCCATTTGGTGGCGACGGCGATTTTTCACCCTCTTTACTGGGCGAAGCCTATACTGGCGGATTGGCGAATGAGCTAGGCAATTTGGTGCAACGAGTACTAGTAATGACCGAAAAATATCGTGGCGGTGTCGTGCCTCATGTGGGTGCGCGATCAAGCAACGTTGAAACGGCTATTGTAGCGGATGTGTGGAGTCACTACGGGGAAGCGCTGCAGAGTGTGAAATTAGACGAGGCTTTTCGGGCGGTCTGGGACTTGGTGCGATTTGCCAATCAGCGTATTGACGAGGTACGGCCATGGGATTTAGCCAAGACTGATCAAGAGGCACTCGATGAAGCGCTGTACGAACTGCTTGAGATCATACGGCACTTAAGTGTGTTGCTGACCCCGTTATTACCGGATACCGCACAGAAAATTTGTGAACTGCTACACATTCCGTTTTATGCGAAGCTTAGTGCAGCCCAATTTGAACAGGCAAAACAGTGGGGTGAATTAAAGGCTGGTGCAGCGGTAAGCGTCGGCGAGGTATTATTCCCGCGCATTGATGTATGATTGTCGAGAATGGAATGAACGACTACAGAGTAAAACGATGATGGTTAGGAACGAAGTGAGTAACTACAGAGCGAAGCGATGATTGTTATGAACGCAGTGAGTAACTACAGAGTAAAACGATGATGGTTGTGAGCCCAAGCGAACAACTAACGACCCTTGGGAGTATGGTTGTGAGCCCAAGCGAACAACTAACGACCCTTGGGAGTATGGTTGTGAGCC
>CAZLPY010000051.1:3672-7672 GCA_964561525.1 uncultured Candidatus Saccharibacteria bacterium
ATGGTTGTGAGCCCAAGCGAACAACTAACGACCCTTGGGAGTATGGTTGTGAGCCGCGCGAGTAACTACAGAGCGAAGCGATGATTGTTATGAACGCAGTGAGTAACTACAGAGTAAAACGATGATTGACTAAATAGAAGAGGGGCAGATGTTAAGCGGATTGTTGGCATCACTCGGGTTTGCTGGGGGAGTGCTGATTGATAAATTTGAGTTATCAAAACGACGCATGCCGATGCGGCAGTTTTTGCCCACGTTGTTTGTGACCCTGGCGGTTTTTACGGGCCTCGTTATTGTGATGATTCCAAGCACCTTTCACATTGGTGTTGCAGCGCTGTCGCTCCGCTATCTTTTTGCATTCGCGGCGATGATTTTGTTAGCGTTTGGATGGAACATCTATTACTATATCGGTTTAGCCAAAGAGGCGGTGGCCGAATTTGATCTTATTTTATTAACCGAGCCGCTGGTGACGATTGTGCTTGCGAGCATTTTTTTCGTCAATGAACGGAACCCGATTATTTTAATTCTGGCGCTCATAGCAGCTCTTGCCTTAATTATCGCTCATCTGCGGCACCGCAAAATCCGCCTCGATCACGCTGCATCCGGTTTGCTTATCTCAGTGCTGTTGATGTCCTTGGAAGTACTGGTAATTCGCATATTGTTGGATGCTTATTCTCCGGTAGCACTGTATTTTATGCGGGTAACGGTACTTGCAGTGATTTTTTGTATCAAGTTTAAGCCTCGCATTAGTATGAGCGCGTTGCCTGATATGCGGGTTGTGGCAGTTTCGGGAGCCTTTGGTGCTCTGCAGATGTTGGCTCGCTACGTTGGCTACTCTAGTGCTGGAATTGTGGTGACGACGTTGGCGCTGCTACTTGGGCCGGTGCTGGTTGAGATGATTAGCGTGCTGATTTTGCGTGAAAAAGTGACCTTAAAATCCGCCACGGCGTTCCTGGTGATATTACTATCCGTCGCATACGCTTCATTTATCCACGCTGCGTATCATTAATTATCCTTAATAAGGAGCATATTATCGTCGATGTCCACACTCATCTTAATTTTCCACAGTTTGACCCTGACCGAGAACAGGTTATTACTCGCATGAAAGCGGCTTCAGTTGGGGCGGCGATTGTAGTCGGAACTGATATTGTGACCAGTGAAGCAGCGCTAGAGATAGCGGAGCGCAATCCAAACTTATTTGCTGCTGTAGGACTACACCCGACAGATGTACCAATTCGTGGCGATTTGTCCAATCAATCAGTGCCATACCGGCCGTATCTGGCACATCAAGAAGTGGTCGCTATAGGTGAGGTGGGGTTTGATTTTCACTACACAGAGGACAAAGATCTTGAGGTAGCCAAAAGTGCGCAGTGGCATGTACTAACACAATTTGTCGAACTAGCGAATGAGACGAATCGCCCCATCATTATTCATTGTCGAGATGCTGCAGACGACTTAGTTGACTTTTTGGGTCAAAATGCAATTAGCGCGGGTGCGGTAGCCCATTGCTTTGATGGCTCCTATGAGTTTGCTCGTGCATTGCTCGATTTTGGACACTACATTTCTCTCACCGCCATGATTACATATCCCAAAAACGATGCGCTACGAGAGGTGGTCAAAAAACTCCCACCCGACCGAGTGCTCACTGAAACGGACTGCCCATTTTTACCTCCACAAGATTTAAGAGGGCAGCGCAATGAACCAATGTACGTTGCTGAGGTAGTACGTCAGTTGGCCGAGCTATGGCAGATGCCGATGGATGCGGTTGATCAGATAACTACTAAAAACGCCAAAGATCTGTTTAAAATATAATAAGTCGATGGTCGAGGTATAGGGAAAAACTTGCCAAACCTTGGTATTTTGGGTTAAAATAATGGTCATATGATGGATCAAGAAACAAAGCTGCAAAAAGTAAATGAGATGTTGGATCAGGCCAGGCCATATCTGGAAACGCATGGCGGCGGTATTCAGTTAATCGATCTTACAGATGATGGAGTGGTGCACCTCGCATTTCGTGGTCATTGTGTTGGATGTTCACTATCAGCGATGACTATGAAGATGGGTATTGAGCGCCTACTGGCGGATAATCTGCCTGACATCGTGACCGGGGTTAAAGAGGTATAAGTGGAGAAAGAGTTACTCGGTAAACCTTTAGCGGATACCATTTATCGAAAAGTTAGTGATGAGGTGGCCACACTGAAAGCGCGTGGCCACCGCGTTCATGTGCGCGGGGTGATAGTGGGAAACGATCCTGCATCAATTGCTTATCAAAACATTAAAGAATCTGCTGCTGAGCGTTGTGGCATTGGTTACTCCAGAGTAGTTTTTCCCGAAAGCATTGATCAAGAAACTCTGGTGCAGGAGTTGGAATCGTTCAGCAATGACCCTGATATGACGGGCATTATTGTGCAATTGCCCCTGCCAGAGCACCTACATCGGGATACGATACTGAGAGCAGTGAGTGCTTGGAAGGACATCGATGCATTTTATTACACGCTGGGGCGGGACGTAGTTCATCTATCCGACGTGCGTCCGCCAACTCCCATGGCGATGCTTAAGCTTTTTGACCAGACAAACAGCAGCTTAAAAGATCAAAATATCGTCGTAGTAGGGAACGGGTTTTTAGTGGGGCGGCCGCTCCTGGCCATGTTGCGTGAGCGTGGTGCAGAGCCTCAGTTGATTGACGCTGACACTGCCGAACGTGATCGAATCATTCGGGATGCCGATGTGTTATTTACGGGCGTAGGCGTGCCGGCTTTAATCAAACCCCAGATGATCAAGCAGGGAGTAATCATTATCGATGCCGGTTACGCCAAAGTGGAGGGCAAAATTTACGGGGATGTGGCCGACGAGTGTATGCTAAAGGCACGTTTCATGACCCCAGCGATCGGCGGGGTCGGGCCGCTGACCGTTGCCATCTTGATGGAGAACTCAGTACGGTTGGCTAAGGCACAACTGGTTCAAACAAACCCTTAAAACGGTATTCTAAAAAAAATGCATAGATCAGACGAAACTATTTGTGTAGCGATGTCAGGTGGTGTTGACTCCGCAGTTGCGGCGGCTTTGCTGAAATCTGCGGGCTATACCGTGATCGGTGCCTATATGAAAAATTGGTCCCTTGACCAAGAGGGGGTGAAGTATCGCCCTTGGCAGGAGGATGCAGATGATGCCGAGATGGTATGTCAAAAGTTAGGCATACCGTTCCATATTTTTGATTTTGAGCAACAGTATCAGGAGCGTGTAGTACAGGCTTTTGTGTCTGAATATGCGAAAGGCCGCACTCCGAATCCAGATGTGTTGTGCAACAAAGAAGTAAAATTTGACTTATTTTTGGCGAAAGCGAGGGAGCTTGGCGCATCAAAAATGGCAACCGGACACTACGCACGAGTTGTATCTGGAGACACACTGTCGGTATTAAAAACCGGTATCGATCCGAATAAAGATCAATCCTATTTTTTGTATACCCTGACGGAGAAAGAGCTGCCACATGTACTATTTCCAATTGGGCATTTGCTAAAAACCGAAGTGCGCCAGTTAGCTCGTCAATTTGATTTACCGAATGCTACCAAAAAAGACAGTCAAGGTATTTGTTTTATTGGTCCGGTTTCGATGCGCCGGTTTTTGCAGCATTATCTGACGTCAAAACCAGGAAATGTTATAAATCCAGAAGGGGTTGTGCTCGGTAAGCATGAAGGGGTGATATTTTATACTGAGGGACAACGCCACGGATTTGACACTGGTGGTGCCCACACCCCGCTTTACGTTGTTGAAAAGCGTTTGTCCAGTAATGAATTAGTAGTTGCCCCGAGGGGACATAGTGCATCGTTGACCAAGGTCCTCCAGTTCGAAAATCCAACGTGGACTGTTGCTCCGCCACAGCCTACTAATGTCTACAACGTACGAGTACGCTATCGACAAACGTTGCACCGCGCCAAAGTCAAGCAGAACGGAAGCAGCGTTGTATTGGAATTTGAGAGTGCGATTGAATCAGTTAGCTTGGGTC
>CAZLPY010000052.1:0-7542 GCA_964561525.1 uncultured Candidatus Saccharibacteria bacterium
AGCCGCCCGCACTGACAAACGCTGCACTATCTCCAAAGCGCGTGACAATATCAAAGCCAAGAACGCCATGATAAAACTCCAGCGCCCGCTCAATGTTCGAGACCTTTAGGTGGATATGGCCAATTTTGACCTTGGTGTTTATTGATTTACTCATGGGAATAATATAGCACAATGGATCTTTGCTTGGCATTATATATAATGAGTACCAAGGAGCTTCATGGATGAAAATGCTTTAATTGAAGAGTTTCGCAAGACTGTTATTGAGGATTTAATTCAAAAAGGCGTGCGTCCACCTAAGCCAGACAGCGAAGAAGAGCGCGAGCTCTATGATCAGTGGTACAAAGGCAAACAATTACTTCAGGATCAGCATGAGTGAGCCAAGTAGTGAACAATCGCTCGAAGCAGAAAAGTTTGCCGATATTAATATGGTCGCAGAGGCGGTCGGAGTTCCAGCTGATTCAGTGGAATTAGTGTCTTCTGGTTCAAGATTCAAACTCTTTTTCACAGGTGATTCATTCGTAAAAATGTCAGTCCCGGAAGATACCAAAATGCAACTTCGTCGCGAGGTGCAGGGCACAGAAGTCGCAAATAAAATTGGGTGGCCCAGCAAAGAAGTAAGGACATTGAATGGGGAATCTGGCCCAACCACCTATCTTGAAAAAGAAAACAAAGCGATTGTCGCTCTTGAGCTCCTGGATACCAAAGATTGGCACATATTTAGTAGTCCCGAACAAGAAGTAGCTCTTGAGCCGGAAGAAGGTGAAAGAATCGGGCGACTAATGGCCGAAGTCGTGATGGAGCACTCGGGCAAAGAGATTCCGGAAGGCGTTGAAACAGATCAGTTGAAACAAGGTGAAACTGCTGACACTCGTTACCGTAGTCAAGAATCTTTTTGGAAAGATAGATGGCAAAGACATTCACAAATGGTGCTGGATGGTTGGGAGAGGGTGGAACAAGAAGTTGGAGTGAGTAGGGAAGATCTTGAGCGTGAATTAGCTGATGCTAAAGCGCGCATAGAATATCTTTTGCAGCAAAATCCAGACGCAGACGAAGCTAAATACTTTGTCCATAGTGATCTAGCAATCAACAATATTGCAATATCAAAAGAGCCACGAGCGGATGGAAGAGAACTCTTGACGCTTGATTACGAGCATGCAGGAATAGCCAATAATCAGTTTTTATGTCGCTTAACAGATGTAGCTAACTTTTATGCTCGTGCCTGGAGAAATGACAGTTTAAGAGAGACATTTGTGCGACAAAGTTTGCGTCAGAATACAAAAGATGGACTGGAAGACACTTATCATCTTATACGTTCAGCCATTGTTTTTGGAACAATGCATATATCCAGTTTTGGTATGCAACCAGAGCATAACTAACATAATCAATCGATAAGACTACTAAGCGAATTGAATTCTAGTCTCAAAGCGCTTGACGACGAATATGGTAAAATTGCAACCGAGAATCAGTAATTTGCTATACTTGAGTCCATAAACGGAGGTCTCATGGACAAAAAACAGATTGTTAAACAAGCAGAAGACTATATCAAAGAACAATTTTCTGGTGAGGGGTCTGGGCATGATTGGTGGCACATTCATCGGGTGAGAAACTTGGCTTTGACCCTTGGCAGGGAAGAAAATGCAGACTTGTTTATTGTCGAACTCGCAGCATTGCTGCACGATATTGCTGATTGGAAATTTACTGGCGGGAGCACGGAAACAGGCGGGTTAGCCGCCAAGAAGTGGCTAGAAGAACATGGGGTTAGCACGGAAATTGCGGACGAGGTCGGCACAATTATTGCTACTACATCGTTTAAAGGTAGTCTCGATGAAAAGCCAATGCCCACCATTGAAGGACGTTGTGTGCGCGATGCTGATCGTTTAGATTCAATCGGTGCCATTGGCGTGGCGCGAGCTTTTGCGTTTGGTGGCCACGTTGGGCGGCCTATGTATGATCCCGACATTCCGGCCGTTACATACATCGATTTCCAGGATTACCAAAAGAGCATTCAGTCGCCAACAATCAACCACTTCCATGAAAAATTACTACACACAGTCAAGCTTATGAATACCGAATCAGGCAAGAAAATTGCCCACAAACGTCATCAATATATGGTGCAATTCGTCGAAACGTTTATGAAAGAATGGGACGGGAAGGAATAATATTTTTAAATAAGTCGGCAGGTTGGGTTACGACTGTTTTTGTGGTATAATTGATCGTAATTTGCACTGCTACTACGGGGGAGGTGATTCTGGTGGCGACCGCGAAGGAGACGCCGAGCGCACACTCGTTCGAGGAACTTTTACAGAAATACCAAAAACGTATTGAGCGTATAGTGTACTGGCATGTACGCCAACATGGCGGGAGCATGCAAGATGGGGAAGACGCTCAGGGTGAAATACTAATCAAATTGTATAAGAACTACGGCCGTCTACGTGTATCTGAGTTGTGGGCGTACGTAAACAGAATCACAGCCAACTATTGGACGGACCAAATCAGGAGAAGAGTCTATGCTGACGCCAAGAGCTGTTCTCTAGACGCTCCTCTAGCATCATCCAAGGGTCAACGCGGTGGGACTATATCCATTGACCTACCAGATGAGTCAATTCGCATTGAGCACGACGTGGTATACGATCAAGCGATAGCTTTGCCAATCCGCCGCGCCTACAACAAAGCGCTTGATGATATGAGCAAGAATTATCGCCAGGCGCACTTGCTCAGGGTCAAAGGTCTTTCATATCAGGAAATAGCAGACATTCAGCATGCGCCCGTGGGTACGGTTAGATCACGACTGCACCGCGCCAAGTACTTGATCAAGAGAGAGTTGGTTAATAGCGGTCTCGTAGATTCCGAAGGGAACATCGTTGAACATAGAGATGGTGGACTAGTGCCAAAGCGCCGGCCTTTGACCTCTCCCGCTCCTAAACCGCGGCCTGTAGGTCGGCCAGCGCCAACGCCGATAGTTAGCCAAGCAGACCGCGAGGCGGCGCAACGGTACGCCAAGATCATGGTTGATATGGGTACAGACTGCCCGGCCTGTGCGCTGAGCATGATTAAGGCGGAGACCACGCGCCTGCAGCAAGATCTTGAGCTTGCGATCGAGAGGCGCCGGGTTTTGCTTGACCCTGAGTCGCGCCAGTTGTGGCAAGTTATCTTAGAATCGCCAGATTGATCCCCGAGGCCTAGTGCTAAAGGGATCATTTTTATATAAAAAACGGCAATACGACCTTGCACCGCAGGCGATTTCGTGGTATTATCATTCCCAACTTACACTATGTCAAGGGAGGTGATGGCATTGCGCCAGCGTGAGGAGCCTTCGGACGCAGCAACGTACGACGCACTTGTAAAAAAATACGGCAAAGCACTGGAGAGATTCACATTTGATTTTGTGCGTTGGAGCGGTGGTAACACCGATCAGGCAGACGATGTCTATGTCATCACCCTACGGCGGATTTATCAGAATCTTCATACAATTCGATCTGAATCTGTTTTGTCATGGATGTGTTCCATCGCCAAACATTGCGCTTTTGATATCGTAATTAGGCCGAAGCGCTACCTCTCGCTTGACGCGTTCGATACGGGCGATGGTGAAAGTCACACGCGTGACATATCAGATGATAGGGTCAACGTAGAAAGCGACGTCATTGCGCGAGAATATATGAAGCATGTTCTCTCGGAAGTACACTATGGACTAATGGGGGTCCACAAAAGGGCTCGCATCATGTTCAAGCTTTATATTGAGGAAGGATTGGAATACGAGCAGATCGCCGAAGCTCTCGGTGTCCCTGTTGGAACGGTAAAGTCGTCACTTTCCCGCGCGCGAACGGCCATTAGACGGTCGCTTGCAGAAGCGGGACTCTATTCAGGTGAGATCAAGGAGATTAAAAAGTTGAATCAAGTAACAGTACCATTCACGTTTGCGTCACTTAACAAGAACGCTGACATGCTGCGCTCTGGTTTGCAGGCGATTCGCGCTACAGAAGGCGCTGACGTAGCCGACGTAATAGTCGCTGCCACGTGTCGAGAGGCCATTGTCGACTCATTCGGCGTATCGCCGTCAGCTGCCGACAGGATGCTTACAGTACTGACCGACAAGGAGTGGTTGACAGAAGAGGTCAATGGCTCTGGATTCATCGCCGGCTACAAGCTAACGCCTGCCGGGCAAGAGCAACTCGACGCCGAAGCCACTCAGTCGACCGTATCGGACAGCGCTGCCCCCGAATCCGCTGACACTGGGTTGACGGCAGAATCGGAGTCTCCCGATGGGGACGAGCAACCAACAGGCGACGGTCCTGATGAGCCAGATACCAACAATACGGGCACGACCTCGGACGACGCCACTACGCCCGCGTCAAACGGTGCAGGCCATCTGACCAACCTCATGCTGGTGAAAATGGCAGTATATGTTTGGCGACAGGCCGCAGCCGGCGATATAAAGCTCAAGGGCGCAGACTTCATGTCGGCCCTTGGTTGTGCGGTCGGCACTGTGCACTGGGCAGTGAATCAGCTCAGGAAGCGAGGGGTAATCATCTCCCCGGAACGCGGCCATTACCGTCGCGGGAACAGTGTTGGCGTAAAGATGAAGGAGGATTATCATTTCGGTGGTCTCACGCTAAACCGGGGCGTCGTGTACGACCTGAACGAAATCGTCATGGTGTTGGCACTGCCGCCGATCACTGGTACAGCGGAAGACGACAACATCGGCGTCGTCGGCACGACGAACATCGAGGTGAGTCCGAGCGCCGTGGAAACCGTTCGCCAGCGCTTATGCAAGGCCACGGTCTACAACAATGCCCTCGAGTTGGTCGGCGAGGCAGACCCTGACGTCGCCCTCACTCGGGTTGCCGCGGAGATCGATCTACTCCACGCCAAGCTCGAAGGTCTGCGCCAGCTGGAGGAGATTCTGGCCGACCCACACGCTCGAGGCCTCTGGGAGAAATTGTCCCAGTAGCCGCCACCGGTTATGTTTAAGTTTCCTATTAGCCCCCGCATTTCTGACGAAGTGCGGGGTGATTTATTTTATTAATATGAGAGTAATAGAATTCTGACCGCATGCAGCTGTCTCGATGGCCTGTTTTGTGGTATAATTGATCCTAATTCAACCTGATACGAGGGGAGGTGGTGGTCGTGTTGCAGGCAGAACATGCGTCGCAAGTCGCAACGTTTGAGGAACTTTTACAGCGGTACGGTGAGAGGATAGAACAGATTGCTACTGCTTGCGTGATGCGAAATGGCGGTTGCTATGATGAGGCTCAGGACGTTTATCAAGACATGATGCTACGTCTTTATGAACAATATCGCGGCCATAACCTCCATATCCCTAAAATCTTAGGCTGGGTGGCTCGAGTTTCCGCAAATTTATGGATAGACAGAGCGCGTGGCATAAAAAGGCACAAAAACGTTTCATATGATAACACTATATTTGACGAAATGGGCAATCAGTACCAGTTCGACAACAACAGAGATATCTCAGTCGACGTCGAAGGTTACGTGGTATATAAGCTGGGGATCGAGCAGCCGGTAAGGCGAGTCTGCGAGGACGTGCTCAAGCACGGCGTTATCGCGTGTTACCGAGAGGCGTACGAGCTCAGGACTAAGCATAAAATGTCTTACCGCGAGGTTGCTGCCGCGCAAGGCATCTCCATCGGAACGGTCAAATCGCGAATCTACCGCGTCCGGGCCGCCATATTGCAAGGCCTTGTTAGAGCGGGAATCGTCGACAAAGACGGAAACTTCATCAACACTTAGCCTCCAGGACTGCAATCTGGGGGCTAAAATTTTATCCTGAATTACCCTCCCCGCTATGCTATACTGTTTGGGTTATGGCTACTATTTTTGCAGATTTGAATGAGGTGCAGCGTGAGGCGGTGATGCACGGCGAAGGGCCGATGCTGATTCTGGCTGGTGCTGGTAGTGGCAAAACGAAGGTGCTGACGCACCGCATTGCGTATCTGCTGTTGGAAAAGCATGTGGCACCGGAATCTATTTTGGCGGTGACGTTTACTAATAAAGCGGCGATGGAGATGCGCGACCGTATTGAAAAGCTGATGCAGGAGCAAAAGTTCGCTGCCGCTGGGCGCTTGCCATGGCTCGGCACGTTCCACTCTATTTGCGTGAAAATATTACGACGAGAAGCCACCGCTTTGGGGTTTTCCCCATCGTTTACTATTTATGATTCCGCGGACCAGAAGCAGTTAATTAAACGCGTACTCAACGAACTGCAGCTCGACGATAAAACATTCCAGCCAAATACCGTTCATTACTATATATCCGGGGCAAAAAATGAGCTCGTTAGCCCAGAGCAGTACGATGCAATCGCCAGCGGATATTATCAAGAGCAAGTAGCACGCGTATACAGTTTGTACCAAAAGAAGCTCAAAGAAGCCAACGCCATGGACTTCGACGATCTCATTATGTTGACCGTCGAGGCATTAAAAAATAACCCCCAAATGCTCGAGAAATACCAAAACTTATTCCAATATATCTTAATTGATGAGTACCAAGACACCAACTCCGTGCAGTATCAGTTCAGTAAAATGCTCGCCGCCAAACACCACAATATCTGCGTCGTCGGCGATGATTACCAAGCCATTTACTCCTGGCGCGGTGCCAATTTTCGCAACATTTTAGATTTCGAACGCGATTATCCAGACACTTATGTAGTCAAACTCGAGCAGAACTACCGCTCCACCAAAACCATTCTCGACGGTGCCAACGCAGTCATTCAAAAAAACACTCAGCGCACCGACAAAAAACTTTGGACAAATAACGCAATAGGCGTGCCAATCGTTATATACGAGGCGCTGAATGAGTTAGACGAGGCCGAGTTTATTATCCGTGAAATTAAATCGCTCTTAACAGCGCATGCATACCCAAATTACCAAGCCTTTTCTGTGCTTTATCGCACCAATGCCCAGTCCCGTATGCTTGAAGAGGTCTGCATCAACCACCACGTTCCGTATCGCATTATCGGGGGATTGCGCTTCTATGAGCGCAAAGAAATTAAAGACGTAGTAGCATATTTGCGCTTGGTTGCGAACCGCTCAGACATGGTGAGCTTAGAACGAGTAGTAAACACGCCACCACGCGGAATCGGCAAAAAAAGCGCCGAACAAATTGTAGCCAGTGCGCCTAAGAGTTTGGAAGATGCAACCATCGAAGTCGCAGACTTGAATAATAGAGCCAAAAAAAGTTTTGATGAATTTAGACTTCTAATCGACGAAGCCTCGTCCAGGTACGAAGAAGATCACAATTTGGCCAAGCTGTTTGACACTGTTGTTAACGAATCCGGCTACCTCGAGTGGGTCAACGACGGCACTCCAGAATCGCAAGCGCGCATGGAAAATATTCAGGAGTTGAAATCCGTGATTGCGCGCGAAGAAACACTCGAGTCGTTTTTGGAAAATGTCAGCTTAGTATCTGACCTAGATGATTATGATACCAACCTATCCGCCATCACCTTAATGACCTTGCACTCAGCTAAAGGCCTGGAATTTCCAGTAGTGTTCATCGCGGGCCTTGAAGAAGGCGTTTTCCCGCACTCGC
>CAZLPY010000053.1:0-7390 GCA_964561525.1 uncultured Candidatus Saccharibacteria bacterium
CCACCGGCAAATTGCACGTAAGCCTCCGGGGTTAGCAGCTCGTTTTTCGCTCCAGAGATGTAGTGCAACACTGCGCCGGGTTGAAACTGCTTTTGGTCCAGCCGTAGTTCGGCCAGCGCATGTTTCACCACTTGCTTTTGATCCTGGGTGTCGTAAATGGTAAAAGACGGGCTAAAGCCAAGGCGTGCGGCTTCACGGCGCAGAATTTTGACGCATATTGAGTGAAAAGTGCCGAGCCAAGGTACATACGACGCCGCCTTATGCTCGGCCAACAAGCGCTGCACCCGCTCGCCCATTTGTGCTGAAGCTTTATTGGTAAACGTCACTGCCAGGATGCGCTCAGGGTTGATATGTTTTTCCAAAATTAAGTATGCAATGCGGTGCGTCAACACCTTGGTTTTGCCACTCCCAGCCCCCGCCAACACCAACGTCGGCCCCTCGGTGTGAGTGACTGCTTCTTGTTGTACCTGATTTAATCCAGCTAAGACTGAGCTCATATTTAGTTATTGTACCCCAAATTCGGAACACAAAAAACCGCCGGCTTCACAGTGGAAAACCGGCGGACACTTGCTTGATCACAATTTAGACCTTAGATCTGATCCCGGCCATGACGGCAAATTCTACAAGAGGCCAAAAAGTCATCTCGATGTCAGCCTGAGACGCGAGATGCTGTAGTATTTCCGGGTCAAAGGATGTTGAGTCGAGTCCTTGATAGTTGAGGGCAGTATTGCCCACGATGCACACACTCTTCCACCCCTCTTGTTCATACATTTTCTGACGCAGCAGCATCAATTCATTACCCGGCAGATAAAAATCAAAATATGCGGCCGGCGCCAGCTCAAGCAGCCTTTGCATCACTCGTACGGGGTCATCAAAGTTGCCGATGGTGCCCATGTTGAGCACTGCAACGTCAAAACTCCTGCCAGGGTCCCAAGTAAAGAAGTTGTCTACCACAAAGGATACGTTAGTGGCTGCGTGTGAAGTGAGTTGCGCGTTCGCTATCTCGACGAACAGCGTAATCAGATCGATCCCAACCACCTCCTGGTTGAATCGAGCAAGGTCAAAGGTGTCATGGCCAAGCCCCGAACCAACCACTAGCACACTTTTGTTACAAACATGCTCCCGCCAAAATTCACGTTCTGCGGCGAGCATGCTGGCTCGTATCGGTGAACAAGCAGCGTCGTTTGCGGCTTCCAATTGCCTAACCATAAAGGCTGGATTACGTGTATAAATTAAGGGCATCGCTAGCTCCCTTCGAGGCTTTGAAGTCTTGGTTTGTTAAAGGCCTTACTTATCGATAGATGAGATATTATAAATCTAAATCTGACAATAGTCAAGGAATTCGGGCTAGGGCACAAAAAACCGCTTTGGATGTCGACTCAACCATAATGTTTAATGATCTCGTCGTCCGAAAGCGGTCTTTGTGTTAGGGAGATCGTGTTCTCCTTCCCTCTCGGCAGAGCCAAGAGCAAAAGAGACCCTCCTTATTAACAGCTATACCATAGCATATTATTCAAAACTTGTCAAGAGGTGGCTGCCTTACCGTGCTGTTTGTCTAAATTGTAGTACTTGGTTTGCTCGGGCACAAAGAACAACGATACGTCCCCTGTTGGACCATTTCTGTGCTTTCGAATCAGCACATCGGTAATGTTTTTACGTTCGCTATCTTTTTCATAGTAATCCTCACGGTACAAAAACATCACCACATCGGCATCCTGCTCGATCGATCCCGATTCACGCAGGTCAGATAATTGTGGAATTTTGGGATGGCGCTGCTCTACCGCGCGAGAAAGTTGCGAAAGGGCTAGCACCGGCACATTAAGCTCACGCGCCATCGCCTTTAGGCCGCGAGATATTTCGGATATTTCCTGTACCCGATTTGAGTCACTCGAGGTACGAGCACCCTCCATTAACTGCAAGTAGTCAATCACCACCAAATCAAGCCCGTGTTCCATCTGTAGCCTTCGCGCCTTAGCCCGAATTTCGGTGACGGTCACGATCGGTGAGTCATCAATGTAAATGGGGGCCTCAGATAATACTCCCATGCCAAAGTTTAATTTACGAAAATCATCCTCGCCTAAGTTGCCGGTACGCAGTTTCCACGAATCTATCCCGGCCTGGCTGCACAGCAGCCGATCGATCAACTGTTCTTTGCTCATTTCGAGCGAGAATATCGCCACCGTCTTTTTTTCCTCAACCGCAGCGTGTTCAGCCATATTTAAGGCCAGTGAGGTTTTTCCCACGCTCGGCCGAGCTGCCAAAATGACCAGGTCAGAGCGCTGCAGTCCCGCCAACATGTTATCAAGCTCGGTAAAGCCGGTCGGGATGCCCCGAATGGCCCCTTTGTTTTTGTGTAGCACGTCGATGCGCTCAAAACTCTCCGCCAGCAGATCGGATATCGGAATAAAATTCTTTTCAAAAAAACGTTGAGAGACGCTAAAAAGTGACTGTTCAGCCAGGTCAATGGCCGATGATGCCTCGGCAGCCGGGTCAAACCCAATTTGAATAATGTGATTGGCAGCGCTAATCAGCCGGCGCAAAATCGCTTTCTCCTTCACAATGTGGGCATAGTGCACCACGTGAGCGGCCGAGGGCACCCGAGCCACCAAACTGGCAACCGCTTCGGCTCCCCCGACATGTTCGAGTTGCTTCGTCCGCTCCAACTCCTCTGAAATGGTGACAAGGTCGATTGGGCTGCGTTTTTCGAACAATGACACCATGGCGGAGTAGATAATGGCGTTGTGATCACGATAAAAGTCATCGCTCGACAGGATTGGTGCAACCTTCAAAATAGCGTTTTTCTCCAGTAACAGTGCCCCAATTACTGACTCCTCAGCCTCTACGTTTTGGGGTGGGAGACGATCAAGCGAAGAAAGAGACGCATTTTTTGGTGGTGTTGTAGTCGTTTTGGCTGGACTCATCATCCCTCCTGACCAAATAGCGCTTCCGCCATGGTGGCCAAGTCGCTCGAGTTATCGGCCGCATCGGTATCTGAATTTGGAGGCGCCGCCAGCTTCACCGATGGAATATGGTCATCGATGTGGCCAGAGGGCGCTGCCACCAAACTACATTTGATGATCATTCTTTGCTCAGTGAGTTTTTCTAACAACTCCTCTAAAATGCGCCGATTTTTGATTTCTTGGATGCGGGCTCGGTGAAATGGGAAATGCACTCCAATCACCAGCGCTGGCGGGTCACCCGGTTCAATCCCCAGCATATTTGCATCTCGCAGCAATGCCGCTAATGATTGATTATGTGGACGAGCCGCCACAATCAGCTGCTGCCATAGTTCCGTTTCTGAAGCATGCGGCTGCCATTGTTTTACCTCAATAGTTGTTGATACATTGTCCTTCGATGTATCAGGTTTTTGTTCAATGATCGGAGCCTGGCTTACTGCTATTACAGGTGTTTGGTGTGCATCAATCGTTGTGGTACTGGTCCAGAGTTGCTGGGTTGCAAGCAGCGCTGCCCCAAGTACTAAATAGCTTTCCGGATGTCCTCTCAGTTGACGAAGAGCCCACCCCCACTCCTCAGCTGCGCTGAATAATTGGGCATCTGACAGTACCTCCGCCCATGCCTGCCCCCGATGCGCAAGCTCGCTACTGAGCAAACGGAGTACCGCTCGAACCACCTGGTCTGCGTCTGCTCCAATTGACAACAATTGCTGTAAAGCGCCAAGGGCCGCGCCCGTGTCATGAGCAGTAAGCTCCATGATCGGTACCACTCGTGACAGCGGCACAAAACCAAGTGCTTCGGCTACCACTTTTTCATCCAGCTTATCGGCACTTAAACTGACTTGTTGCAAAAGTGACAGCGCATCCCGTCCGGATCCGGTGGCGGCCTCAGCAATCACCATGGCCCCATCTTCGGTCAGGGTGAGCCCTTCTTTTTTGGCTATTCGAAGCAAGTGCTTCACCATAACTGGCGCTTGCAACGCCCGAAAATCAAAGCGCTGACAGCGCGAGGCAATAGTAGCCGGCACTTTGGCACTTTCGGTAGTGGCCAAAATAAGCATAACGTGCGAAGGTGGCTCTTCTAGAGTTTTGAGCAGCGCGTTAAACGCCTCCTTCGTGAGCATGTGTACCTCATCGATGATGTAGACTTTTTTTGCTCCCATCACCGGGGCGGAATGAATAGTATCGCGTAAGTGTCGGATATCATCAATGCCGCGGTTACTTGCCGCATCGATTTCCAGCACATCCATCATCGCATCTTCGCCAAATGCCCGGCAGCATGCGCATTCACCGCATGGATTAGCCCCCGCGCCCTTGATCTGCAGATCAGTACAATTAACCGCTTTAGCCATTAAACGCGCCACCGTAGTCTTGCCGACACCGCGTGGCCCGCAAAACAAATAAGCGTGACTGACTCGATCTTTGATTAAAGCATGCTGCAACACCGAGATCACGTGATCTTGACCAACCACGTCCAAAAAAACTTGCGGGCGCCATTTGCGATACCAGGCTAGAGACATATTATTTCCTTTGGTACCCCTTAAAGTAGCGCGTTAACTTGCGAAAAGCAAGGCTAAATTGTGGCCCGAAAGGTCACAAATTGCCACAGTACTACCTAACGCGCTACAATAACGAAAGAGGGGTTTTTTGAATGGCTAGTACAGACCAAGCAACAATCAGTGACACTGGAAGTGCCGTAGTTCCGGTGCGGCCTGCCGCGAGCGGTGGTCCGTCAATTCTGACTGAAAAAGACCTAATGAAGGAGACTACCTCAGATGAAGCGGCAAAGTACTTAAACGCCGCTCCGATCAACATCGAATACACCGATTTATCGAAACTAACCGTGCCGAAGGAGATTCTAAACCTTGTCCCAGAGCACATCGCCCGCAAATATCAAATAGTTCCGATCGCACTACAAGGCAGTATGTTAACTGTGGCGATGATTGATCCGCAAGATGTGGAAACCATTGAGCTGATTAAGCGCAAGACCGGGTATGAAGTCCGTCCAACCTTAACCACCCAAGACGATCTGTTGCGTGTACTGGATCAGTACACTGGCCTGCAAGCTGAACTGGAAGAGGCTATCGAATCTGCTGATCTTGGAGTTGAAAAAAAAGAACCGGTCAAACAGACCGAAGAGGAACCACAGAATGAAAATGCTCCGACGGCGCGAATTGTGTATTCGCTGCTGAAGCGAGCGGTGCGCGAAAAAGCGTCCGATATTCATATTGAACCAGACGAAAAAGAGGTGTCGGTACGGTTTCGTTTGGATGGCGTGTTGCACAAAAAAGTTAGTTTGCCCAAAGAAATTCAAGCGGCCGTGATTTCACGCTTGAAGATTTTAGCAAACTTGAAAATTGACGAATCGCGTTTGCCTCAAGACGGCCGCATACAGCTAATCATTGATCGACGCGACATCGACTTCCGCATGTCAACCATTCCGCTGGTTACCGGCGAAAAAGTGGTCTTACGTATTTTGGACAAAACTACTGGCATCCTCACCTTAGACCAACTGGGACTGCGCGGTGATTCTCGAGCAGTGCTCGAAGATGGCATCAAAAAAAGCCACGGCATGACCTTGGTGACCGGGCCAACCGGATCCGGCAAAACCACTACCCTCTACGCCATTTTGGCTGAATTGATGAATCCTGGCGTAAACATCATTACCCTGGAGGATCCAGTGGAATACCGCGTGCAAGGCATTAATCAGAGTCAAATTAACGCTGATATCGGCTACACCTTTGCTTCAGGACTCCGCTCAATCTTGCGCCAAGATCCAAACATTGTGATGGTTGGTGAAATTAGAGACAAGGAAACCGCCGAGATGGGCATTCACGCTTCCTTAACTGGTCATATTGTACTTTCAACCCTACACACCAATGATGCCGCAGGAGCGATGCCCCGCTTGATCGATATGGAAATTGAGCCGTTTTTACTCACTTCGTCGGTCAATACGGTCATCGGACAACGCTTAGCCCGTCAAATTTGCCAAACTTGTAAAGAAGAGATCAAAATACTGGATACTGAGCGCGATACGGTCAAACAAATTATCGCTGAAATGCCAGAAAAAATTCGCAAAGAGATTGCGGCAAAAGATCTCCATTTTTATCATGGGAAAGGCTGTGATGAATGTAATAAAACTGGATACAAAGGTCGAATTGGCATTTTTGAGGTGCTGTCAGTGAACCCCAATATTCAGCGCCTCATTCTAGAGCGCGCCGGTACAAATGATTTACAAAAGCAAGCTATTACTGACGGTATGACCACCATGATACAAGACGGCCTGCTCAAATGCTTTGACGGATTGACTACACTTGAAGAAGTCTGGCGCGTAACTAAGGAATAATCATGGCAACGTTTCGCTACACCGCAAAATCATCAACTGGGCAAAAAACAAACGGCGTAATATCGGCCGAAAGTCAGCCCGACGCTATCAAAGCACTGCGTGCGCAAGGGCTGGTAATTTTTGGCATGACAGAGCTCAAGCAAGGTAGCTCACAGTCCAAAGATGCAAAAAAGTCCTCCTTTTTTGGTCGTGTGTCAGACAAAGACACCATTATTTTCACGCAACAGTTATCAATCATGAGCCAAGCAGGTCTGCCGATCACGCAAGCCTTAAAATCGCTCGAAGAAGAGACCTCAAATAAACATCTTGCTGAAACCATTAGCACCATCACTGCCGATGTGGAAGGTGGAACACCGTTGTCAAGTGCGTTTGCCAAACATCCTGATATATTTAACGCAGTCTACATTAACATTCTGAAAGCCGGGGAAAAAAGCGGTAAAGTGGATGAGGTACTAACCCGCCTGGCGATGCAACTTGAAAAAGATTACGACATCAAATCAAAGGTAAAAGGGGCGCTCGCCTATCCTATATTTGTGTTAACCGCCATGGCCATCATCGTCAGTTTGATCATGGTATTTATTATTCCGCAAATCCAATCGGTCTTTACCGAAAACGGAGCACAGTTGCCACTTTTGACCCGAGTAGTAATTGGTATTTCTGAATTTATCCGGCATGATTATTTGATATTAATCGCATGCATCATCATCATCGTATTTGCATATCGAACCTACTACCGCACTGCAAACGGCCGGCACACTATTGATTTAATTAAGCTGCGCATACCAGTATTTGGTCAATTGCAAAAACGAGTGGGCATCGCCCGTTTTGCTCGCATTTTTTCGACCTTGCTCACGGCTGGTATCCCGATGCTTGAGATCTTTGAAACCTGTAAAGATGTGGTGGGTAACGATGTGTTCAGACAGGAAATTGAACGGGCTGCCCGCGACATTGAAAACGGTCTCGAAATTTCGGCGGCGCTGCACAAACAACCGCACATTCCCCGCATGGTAATCCAGCTAACCGCGGTCGGCGAAAAAAGCGGAAATTTAGACGTGATCTACAATAATCTGGCCGCCTTTATGGAAAAGGA
>CAZLPY010000054.1:0-7183 GCA_964561525.1 uncultured Candidatus Saccharibacteria bacterium
CAATTGCGCTGCTTTTCGCTAGCCTGGTGGGCATCCCCTTAGGCCTAATCATCGCTGGTTTGTATTTAATTGTGCTATTCGCGGCCGCCCCATTTGCTGCCATAGTGGTGGGATGGCTAGCGCTACACGCATTTAAGTTGGAGATCCGTCCGAAGTATCAGCCATACATTGCGTTGCTAATCGGATTACTGGTTATGTATGTGCTTCGTATTATTCCAATCGTTGGGTCACTGCTGACCGTGGCAATCTGGTTAATAGTACTCGGAGCTACCTTGCGCTACGATCTTGCAATATGGCACAAGTTGCGCCAAGCTAAAGATATATAAAAAGCGGTGAGCACCAATGTTTCAAAGCAACACTCAGTTTCAGTGTAGCGAATGTGGTAAGGCTATTGATATCGGTGAGCCGTTTTTGGCTTCAGCTACCTATCCAGCACGATCATTTATGCAAAGCGAACCAATTGATGGAGAGTTTTTGCAAACACATGGCGAGGTTTTATGCAATTCCTGCGCTGTGAAGCGGCTCGGTGCCGCATCCTTAAGTCGACTTAGAGGGACAGTTTTTGACCAGCCTGTCTCGACTGAACATGCGCGTAAGCAAGCTACAAAATCATAAGAGTTTTTTTGCGAATCTCTATGAACTTGATTTTAGCCACATGTTGTATTAATCACACGATCAGTTAGTACATAATGAGTAAAATATTACCGCGCGAAACGTACATCATTTTACTAATTGCTGGTGCGATGATCGGCCTGTTTGTATATTTTGGCATTTTTAGTAAGTCCGCACCAAAATCGTCGAACACCCAGATTTGGCGTGACAATGCCCCAACCAAAGGTAACGTCAATCCTACGATAAAAATTGTTGAATTTGGTGATTTTGAATGCCCGACCTGCAAAGCGATGGCTCCCATTTTTGATCACATTTTGCAGCAAAACGGGGACGCGGCTTTGCAGTTTCGCTATTTTCCACTTCCTGAACATCATTTCGCTAAGCAAACGGCAGTTGCAGCAGAGGTAGCTGCAGAGCAAGGCAAATTTTGGCAAATGCACGATCTGTTATTTCAAAATCAACAATCCTGGGTCACCTTGCCCAGTGTCACAGATTCGTTTGGTGCATTTTTGACACTTGTCGGTGCCGACAACAGTCAATTTTTATCAAATCAAGATCAGACCGCCATTGATGTGGTAAATCTTGATGATGACACAGCCCTGGCGCTTGGTTTAAGTGGGACCCCAAGTATTTTTATCAATTCTATACAATACAACGGTGCGCTCAGTGAAAAGGATATTAACGCGGCCGTAAGCGCAGCACGTCTTGATAGTAACCATCATTAGCAACGTTGCGCCGCTGTAACCGTCCGATGTCTCTATATGAAAATGTGCAAAGTACATAATAAGGAGGATGCATGAGTCGACGTATTCAGGTCAAAAAGGCACTAGCAATCGCCGCAATTGGAGCTAGTGCTACTTTTTTATCACCAAATTTGAGCGGTCGGGCATACGCAGCGTCGAATAAAATTCCAGTACGTAATTACGCTCGCTCATTTGCGGTGAGTAAGGGCATGGTGCATCATCATCGCGGTGGACATTCATTAAATAAGCACTCACATCACGTATAAAAATTGGCAGGCTCGCCTCAACATATTCGTAGTAAGTGGCGCTGATATTGACACACCGGTTCAACCATGAAAAACTAGGTATAAAATTAATCTAGTTTGAGTGGTGACATGATCCAATTACAAAAACGTGACGACTGTGCGTTGATAGTGATGCGCGAACTGGCACTACAACGTGGCGATTATGTTGCCACTCACACTATAGCGTCTCAATATGACCTCTCGCATGCATTGGTCAAACAAGCGATGTTGGTGCTGAAGAAGCATCACCTTGTGGAAAGCCGTGAAGGATCAGGTGGTGGTTACCGACTGGCTAAGGATCCGACAAAGATCAGCTTCGGAGACATTCTGATGAGCCGCAAAAATGAAGCTGTAGAACACGCTTGCTTTGCCGATAATCACCAGTGCCGATATAACTCACAGAATTGTCCCGTACAACACGCAAGTACACGGTTTTATGAAACAATCAGTGCAAGTTTGGAGCAAGTTTCCTTAGCCGAGCTGCTTCCCAGGATCAGATGATGGCAAAAAGTGCGCTGCTAACTATTAATGATTTACGGGTGTCAGTAGAGGGTAAAGCGGTGCTGCGAGGCATCAATCTTGGCATTCCCGCTGGGCAAATCCATGCCATTATGGGCCCGAATGGATCAGGGAAAAGCACGCTGGCAGCAGCATTAGCTGGGCACCCATCTTATAATGTGACGGAAGGACAAATCTCGCTCGGCTCCAAGAACATTACCAAGATGACCGCGGATCAGCGCGCTCTTTGCGGCCTGTTTTTAGCGTTTCAGTACCCATCCTCAGCGCCCGGTGTTAGTGTCGGAAGCTTTATGCGACGTGCACTTGAAAATCGCTCGGCGGATTTAGCGAACATGCGAAAAAACCTTTACGCATCGCTCAAAAACCAAGGTCTTAGTACGGATTTTGCCGCTCGAAGCTTGAATGAAGGGTTTTCCGGTGGTGAAAAAAAACGTTTGGAGCTGGTACAGATGCAGATGCTACAACCTAAGGTAGTTATTTTAGACGAGATTGATTCGGGTCTTGATATCGATGGTCTTCGAACCGTAGCGGAGACAATTACACGTTTTATTACTCCTGATCGTAGCTTGGTCATTATTACGCACTACGCACGTATTTTGGACTTAATTCCGGTAGATGCAGTGCATGTCATGCAAGATGGGCGCATTACCAAAAGTGGCACGCGCGAACTGGCGTCGCATTTGGAAAAGCATGGGTATATCAAGCACAAGGCGGCGTCTTGAACCAACTTAAAAACAAACCCGAAGAAGCGGTGTCCGGAGCCGTACATTTTCGCTCAAAGCATCGTTTAACTGAAGCGCTCGTTCGTGAGATTTCCGCACGCAAGGGCGAGCCCGATTGGATGCTACAGTTTCGGCTTAAAGCGCTAGTTACCTTTAATCAAAAACCGCTGCCGACATGGGGAGACACTGACTTACTGGCTATGATCGATTTTAACGCCATAACCTACTACCTGTCGGCCACTGACCATCAAGCAACGAGCTGGGATGACGTGCCGCAAAATATTAAAACAACGTTTGACCGCCTGGGAATACCGGCGGCCGAGCGATCATTTCTATCCGGCGTATCCGCACAATTTGAATCTGAAGTGGTGTATCATAATGTACAAAAATCTCTTGAGGATCAGGGTGTAATTTTTTTGGATATGGATTCGGGGCTGCGACAATTCCCTGAAATCGTGAAACGTTATTTTGGTACGGTTATTCCACCGAATGACAATAAATTTGCGGCCCTAAACTCTGCAGTATGGTCTGGCGGGACCTTTATTTATGTTCCAAAAGGTGTCACGGTCAAGCTGCCACTGCAAGCTTATTTTCGGATTAATGCAGCCAACATGGGACAGTTTGAACGTACTCTGATTATCGCCGACGAAGGCTCGACGATACATTACATCGAAGGATGTACCGCCCCGGTATACTCATCGCATTCTCTCCATGCGGCAGTGGTTGAACTGATCGCACTGCCGGGCGCTCACATTCGCTATACCACGGTGCAAAACTGGTCGAAAAATATTTACAATTTAGTAACCAAACGCGCCCTAGCGCATCGTAATGCGTTCGTAGAATGGGTGGATGGTAACCTAGGGTCGCTGTTGACAATGAAATATCCCAGCATCTATATGATCGGTGAGGGCGCACGCGGCGACATTTTATCTATTGCGTTCGCCGGTGATGGTCAGCATCAAGACGCCGGCGCAAAAGCGATGCATTTTGCCAAAAATACTACCTCAAATATCGTGGCAAAATCGATTAGTAAAGGCACCGGACGCTCCTCGTACCGTGGCTTGGTGCAGGTTAACCGTGGCTGTACCGGCGTTAAATCACATGTGCGCTGCGATGCGTTATTGCTCGATGAAACATCGCGCTCCGATACCTACCCAACGATGAATATATTTGAGCCTTCTGCCGTAATTGAGCATGAAGCAAGCGTCAGTAAAATTGGCGATGAGCAACTTTTTTACGTGATGAGTCGCGGTTTATCTGAGCTCGATGCTACCAGCCTGATTGTAAACGGTTTTTTGGAGTCATTTACGAAGGAGCTGCCGCTTGAATATGCTGTTGAGCTCAATCGATTGATCAATTTGGAGATGGAAGGATCGGTTGGCTAACATGATCATTTCAAGCAGTCGCGACGTGCTGCTTAGTCAATACCACAGAGCCTTGTTTCCCACTGCAAAAGATCACGGCTGGCGTCATCTTGACTTACCGCAATTTGCCGACCTGCATCAGGGGGTCGTTGACTCAGCATATGCGGTGCTGACAAGTGATCGTAGCAATGTATCGGTCAGTATCGCAAAACGCACAGCAAAGACTTTAAACAGTTTTGCGCCTGCTACTCACAAGCTGCATTTGCTACACGAAGCATTTTGGAGGCACGAACTGGTTATTAGTGTACGCACCGGAGCGACGGTCACAGACCCGATTATCATCAAACACAAAGATGCAACTAACGGTGCGGTACTGCCAAAAGTAACGGTGTCGCTGCAGACCGGTGCTTGTGCCAAGGTAATCGAGATATTTAGCCACCGTAATCGCGGCACAGTATCAAGTCAAACCAAGGTGCAGCTTGGCCCGCGGAGCGAGCTTGAATTTATTTGCGATATGGCAACGCGGCCCGAGGTTAATCAATTTCATCGTCATAGTTGCCAGCTTGAAAGCGACGCCAAGCTTGATCATCACAACATAGCGTACGGCAACGGTTTTTTACGTCACGAAACGTCGATGTTTCTTAATGGACGTAATGCCGCTGCGGCAATTGGCGGCTTAAGCCTGGGATACGGCAGAGCACAACATGTGTTTGACAGCTTACAACAACATCAAACCACGCATTCGACAAGCGATCTAGAATATCGCACCATCACGGCGGACCAGGCACGCATGATCTATCACGGCATGATTCATATTGCCAAAGGCGGTAAGGGGTCGAATGCTTATCAAAAAAACGCCAATATCTTACTGAGCAGCATGGCTCGGGCTTATTCAACGCCGAATCTTGAAATTGAGGCCAACGATGTGCGTTGCACGCACGGTTCAACCTCCGGCCCGCTTGATCAAAACAGTTTGTTTTATCTACAAAGTCGAGGATTGAATGAAAAAGCCAGTCGCGAGTTACTGTTGCAAGGTTTTGCCGTCGGCTTTGGTTCATTCATTGATCAAAAAATGCGGCGATACCACAATCGTATTGCTAATCGAGAACTAAAAAAAATTGTCCAGCATGTCACTACCTAATCACCAGCATATCCGAGCTGCTTTCCCGATGATCCGCTATCTCGACGAGACGGATCAGGTTTATTTGGATTCTGCCGCCACCAGCCAAAAACCCCGCGTTGTGATGAATGCAATGCAACGTTATTATGATTTGCATAATGCAAACCCACGTCGTGGCATCTCACATCTAAGTAGTCAGGCTTCCGAGTTGGTGGAGCGCGCGCGACAGACGGTGACCAAGTTTATCAACGCACCATCTCGATCGGTCGTGTACACCAAAAACACCACCGAAGGCCTTAATATGGTCGTTCACGGCTGGGCGAATAAAATACTAAAAGCCGGTGATCAGATTATGTTAACTGAGATGGAACACCATGCAAACCTTATACCGTGGCAGGTCGTGGCAAAAGCCACTGGAGCTACGCTTATATTCATCTCCGTTGACGATGCTGGACAGATCGATCTAGCGCAATACAAGCGCCTGCTATCCGAGAAAACAAAAATAGTGGCCACTACGCACGTTTCAAATGTATTTGGCACCATTATGCCGATCAAACAAATCGCTGCCGCTGCGCACCGAGTTGGCGCAATTGTAGTGGTTGACGGAGCACAAGCCGTTCCGCATATACCAGTCAATGTGCAAGACCTCGACGCCGATTTTTATGCATTCTCATCTCATAAGATGTATGGTCCGACTGGGGTAGGCGTGCTATACGGTAAGGCTCAATTGCTAGAGCAAACTGACCCGTTACTGTACGGCGGATCAATGATTAAACATGTTACTTTTGATCACGCTACATTAGACGATCCACCACACAAATTCGAGGGCGGGACACAGGACGTAGCCGGCGCGCTTGGCCTTGAAGCGGCGATCGCTTTTTTGCAGCAATTTAGGTGGGATGATATTCAAACTCATCAAACAATGCTGACCCGGCGGCTTGTTCGGGGTTTAGCGGGCGTGGTTAAAATTCATGCACCTGCAAATCTGCAAAATCACAGCTCTATTATCTCTCTATCGCACCACCATATTCACCCGCATGATCTTAATCAGGTACTTGATCTGAACAGCGTTTACGTGCGATCTGGACACCATTGTGCCGAGCCACTGATGACGAAGCTTGGGTTACCCGGCACAACACGCATTAGTGTTGGCATCTATAATAATGCGACAGATATTGATCGAGCAGTCGACAGCGTCAAACAAGCGGTGCAGAAATTTCATGAGTAATGATCTTAATCAACTGTACCGTGACACTTTGCTGGATTACGCAGCCCAGTCAAGAATGATTAAGCGTCTCAGTAATCCTTCGTGGACCGACGAACAGTTCAATCCGAGCTGTGGAGATCGGGTGATTTTAGATGCACGAATTGATGGGGCCGAGCTGCGATTAGGAGGAGCGGTAAGTGGTTGCTCGATTTGTCAGGCTTCTTTTGCGCTGATGCTGCAGTACCTAGACATCCTCGGGGCTGCCGTCATCGCAGACGTGCATCGTATGGTTACTGCCGGCGAGATATCTGAAGCAATTGCCGGAACCGATCTCGAATCATTGCAAGGAGTATCGCAATTTCCAGCACGGGTAGGATGTGCTTTATTGCCATGGAACGCACTGCAAAGTGGCTTAAAGAGGGTAGCGTGAAAAAAGATCCTCAACTGATGTGCTTATTAGCAGAAGCCAAAGACCCGGAGTTGCATCAATCAATCGTTGACCTTGGCCTGATCTACGGGGCGGTACTAAAAAGAGGCGCGGCGCACATTACGATGACACTGACAACACCGCTCTGCCCGCTTGCTCCTGAGATGCACCGTATGATTGAGTCA
>CAZLPY010000055.1:0-6511 GCA_964561525.1 uncultured Candidatus Saccharibacteria bacterium
CCATGCCCGCTTTTTATATAAATTCCTTGAGGATCGCATACACCGTACTGCTCGAAAATCCCCGAGCGGCTAAAAAACGAGCTAATTTGAGTTTTTGTTGCTCTTTGTCGAAACGCCTCAGAGCTATGAGCCGTTTGGCAGCCAGAGTTCGTGCTAGCGCTAATTCATCATCAGACGAAATCTCCTTCGTTGCCTCTTCCGCCACGTCATTTGGCACCCCTTTTTGGATCAATTTGAGCTTTAGGTGCCGCGTTCCGAGCGGTGAAGTACGTGAGCGATAGGAAATGTAATCACGGGCGTATTTTTCATCATCCACCAAAGCACTGGCTCGCAGCTTCGCTAAGACCTGTTTGATTATTTCCTCAGTGTATTGTCGCCGCGCCAACTTATCACAAATCTGTGCCTCAGTTTGCGCTTGCCTAGCCAATGCTTGCAACGCAACACCAAGCGCGTCTGTGTAAGATTCTGGGTTCTGGGCTTTTCGTACCATACCTCTCCTTAAGTATTTAGTATATTATGATACTAAACTTGAAATTAAGCATAATTTTGAAAAAAAGGCCATGAATGGATCAAGAAACACCGTCAAGTCCTCAAGAGCAGCCTGGGAATGCACGCTCTCACCTTTCAGCTGCATCGAAATTATTTCTGATCACTATTCTCCTATCCTTATTGTCATACGTATTCAGTATTTTCGCCCCTTGCAGTTCAGTTAGCTTATCTATTGTACCTCTGGCCGTAATATTAACTCTGACGTTCGGCATAGCAAAATTAGTCGGTAGCGCAACACAACGTCAATCAACTGCAGTTGATTACATTTTACTGGTTATCGCTTTATTAATGCTGTTACAAGTGGCATCAGCATTCTTCGTAAGTGTCATATTCAAAGGATGTTCCTAGCTAGCCAATAACGAATTACAGCCTTTGTCCTCACTCTACTTACTTCGCTTACGTAACTCGAGTAGTGTCGATAGCTCCCACTCCGAAATCATCTGCTTTTCGTATCATGTTATTCTTAAGGAGAAGTAATCGACGACTCCAGAATCAGATTCTGGATGCGCTACGCTTACCAGAATGACAATCAGAATTGTCTCATCTCGTCATACAAATCAGACATCGTTGGATTACGCTCTTTAATCATCCTGAGCTTTTGATCTCTGTTCATGTCTTTGATCTGCTTTTCTCGAATAATAGCTTCCATAGCAGTATTAAAGGCCTCGTAATAAACCAATTTATGTAAATGATATTTTTTGGTGAATCCGTCTGCTAGTTCATTCTTGTGTTGCCAGACTCGTTTTACCAAGTTATTTGTCATGCCTGTATATAGAGTTGGACGCTCATTCGCCATAATGTATGTGCAATATGTTTGGTTCAACATAACATAGACTATAGCACTTAGGATACTTCTGTGGTGCTAAGTGGCTCTTTAATAGTCGCCACTATAATAGCGCGTCATCCTGGCTTGTCCAGGATCTGATTCTGGAGTCGCTGTGCTCCCCAGAATGACTGAATGCTGATTCTCAAATCACATAAATTGTGGTATAGTAATACCTCGACGATCTTTTACAACTAAGCAGGAGGATACGATGGCCGAGAAGCCGATCAGTTACGAACAAAAGGTTCGTCGCACTATCTTGCGCCTATTCTGGCATGAGCAACGTGACGCGTCATTCAAGCCGTATGTCACATTCGCGCTTGCTGTTGCTCTGGTCGTCATCGCGATAATGCAAAAGGATGCGGGGAAAGAAGGCTCGCTCGCCAATTACTTGGCTTGTGCCTCACTATTATTCCTCGCATGGACCACGCGCCACTGGATTGCAAGAATCGTAAGTTTGACCGACGGCATATACCGCAAGGATTACTTGCAGAAGCATGGAGTTGCCGTGGATCCAGCCACCAAGCCTGCCAATTTGGGCCCGCAAGAGGTTGCGCGGCAAATCGTCGGGAAAGGAGCATTGCTCAGGTCATCAGCCAGTGCACCCAAAAAAGCATTGCTTCGCCCAGCCAGGCACGATCAAACTACGCATGACAACCTGCTTCGAGCAGTTTCGTCCGAGGAAAAGGAGCACCAAGATGCCACCGTGTCATGAATGTCATAAGTCGAACAACGACAATGCTGCATTTTGTGTGTTTTGCGGAAGGAAGATCCAGCAACAATATCCTTGTTGTGCAGAACTTCACCCGTTAGGAGCCGAGTTCTGCCAAAACACTGGCCGGTCAATAGCCGTAGTAACGGCTGAGAAAGCTGCCGAGAATCAAAGACTGACCGAAATAAACAAGCTAGTAGGGCGGGGCCGTGTCCTGCGCTCTAAGATTGAGAGTAAAATACAGTCGGGGAAATTTATATTCATGTTTACAATGTTGGGATTCGCCACCCTCAGCATAATTACTGAGTGTAGTATCCACAACCCCAGGATCAAACTATGGGCATCGACCCTCGGCTACATTTTTTTTATGGCAGCTGTAATCGGGGGATTTGCATTAGGACTCTGTGAAAAGCGGCTTTTCACCAAATCAGCCCTACGGAAGCACGGCGTACCAACCGATGTTGATTTTGCGTCGACATCTGATGAGCAACTGGCTCAATATTCCCCCGAGACAGAGCCAGGGAACGCCCTGTTAAGGCCTACTGAAGTTGCAGCCGAAACGCTGCTGAGACCAGCTGGCAGTGCTAAATCAGACCCCGAACTTTTGCTCAGAGCATCCGAGCGAGAGCCATAAACGGACGATTTTCGTAAACGAACTTCGTCCGTTATTTTATTTAACTAATTACTACTCGGCTTCGGGTTCAGTGGGAGCGACCTTATCTGAGTAACGCTCGGCGCTCAAGAACTTATCGCGCACTTGATCTTCAATTTTTTTAGAGATATCCGGATTTTTACTTAAGTAAGCACGAGCGGCTTCTCTGCCTTGACCAAGTTTTTCCTCTCCCATGGTAAACCACGCGCCAGATTTTTCGATGATATCGGCTGCCACACCCAAATCCAAAATTTCACCAGCTCGGCTAATGCCCACGTTATATAAGATATCGAACTCACCTACTTTAAACGGTGGTGCTACTTTGTTCTTCACCACCTTAACGGTAGTTCGGGAGCCGATTACGGTATCACCCTCTTTGAGCTGCTCTTTTCGCCGGATCTCCATGCGCACCGAGGAGTAAAACTTCAGTGCGTTGCCACCGGTGGTCGTTTCTGGATTGCCAAACATTACCCCAATTTTCATCCGAATTTGATTGATGAATACCACGGTGGTCTTTGATTTTGAGATGGCACCAGTCAATTTGCGTAAGGCTTGGGACATTAATCTGGCCTGCACACCCATCATTGAGTCCCCCATCTCACCCTCAATTTCAGCCCGCGGAACGAGGGCTGCCACGGAGTCAACTACTACAACATCTACGGCGTTTGAGCGCACCAGTGTTTCTACAATCTCGAGCGCCTGTTCACCAGTATCGGGCTGTGAGATTAAGAGCTCATCGAGGTTTATGCCTAATTTTTTAGCGTATTCAGGGTCAAAGGCATGCTCAGCATCCACAATAGCTGCCACACCGCCACTTTTTTGCGCCTCCGCCATTACATGAATGGCTAGGGTAGTTTTACCTGAAGATTCCGGGCCGTATATCTCCACCACTCGTCCGCGCGGGATGCCTCCACCAAGCGCGATATCGAGCGAAAGTGACCCGGAAGGAATCACTTCGACGTTTAAATTGGTTCCTGCACCAAGACGCATAATTGAGCCTTTACCAAACTGACGCTCAATTTGCATCATCGCCATTGCTAATGCCTCAGATTTTGGCGACTGCGCTTTTTCTGAAACAGTTACGCCCCCTTTGTCCCCTTTGTCCCCTTTGGTACTAGTTTTGGCCATTTCCGCTCTCCTTATCCAGCAGAGCAGTTGACGGTGCGTTCACTTGCACAATGCGTGATGCGGCGCGTGTCTTGCCCAGCCGGTTTTCTGCTATTACTTGAATGGTATTAACCCCCTGGTTAACATGCACGCTCTCGGTAAAATGCCCATCCTCAGTCACTGGAATCAGCTGTGGCCCAATGTGCACACTAGTGCCAGGATCAGTTTGGCCTGCCACTGTCACGCTGTCGGTGTTGATTTGACTATCTTGGGACGGCGAATCAAGCGTCAAAGGCCGGATGCCAGCAAAGTTACCAATTTGAATGGCGATGTAGGCAAACAGCATCACCAGTGTGGCCACTGCTCCACCACGCCACAGTAAGCGAGGCGTCACGAGCACTCGTGTCTTGTGTAAATCGGTGGCCACCTCAAGCTGATGCACTGAAGCACCTTGGGCAGCCCCAAACTCGGTTTGAAATTGCTGCACCAGGCGCTTGCCATTTAATCCGACAAAATTTGCGTACGTTTGCACAAAGCCGTAGGTGTATACGGGCAATGGGAGCTGATAAAATTTTGATTGTTCCAGCGCCTCCAAGTACTTGGCGCGGATCAAGGTTTTGCGCTCAATTTCAAGCAGATCAAGTTTTAGTTTTTTGCGAGCGGAATAAAGTTTTTCCCCGACACTAAGCGGCGTTTTAATACTGCGTTTTTTTATTTTGTTATTCACGGTGCTCGGCATACTGATTCTTTAGTTAGGGTGAAACGATCGTTTGTCTTCGTTCTATTCTACCCTTCATTAGCCCCTAGTCAAGGTCTTTTTTTAGATATATGAAAAGCGGGACGAGGTAACACTACCCTCGACCCGCTTTATGCGTCACTGTTAGCAACTACAATCGCAGTGCTGACTGTAACATTGTTTGGGAACTCTTATTGATGAAGAGCCACATCGCCCCCTATTAAGCGACTGCTCCTCACCTTAGAGATCCCTCCGTCGCCGGCCGCGTCGGTCAGGCCGTGCCCACGCTGTTCTTGTCCGAACCGAACATAAACGAGCTTACTTGGCCGTGATTGTTGGCCTTGAAAAGGTTACATGACACTTTCATTAGGCAAGGTTCCCTTTCATTGGTGAATTACCGGATACAAGCCGGCGCTCGCCTCGTGTGACGAGGACTGCTCCGCTTGGCTTCAGGACGCTGATCGTTGAAAGATCGGTTTTTTGCTGCACATACGTGCTGTCCTTACTTTTCAAGCAGAATTGTTAAGGTGCGAAGGTGCGTGGGGAGATTCATTCTCGCCCAGCTCACTTAACGGCATTATAGCACAGCAGTAGATGCTTGTCAATAGTCCGCGGTAATGTGAACCCAGATACTAGCCAGTACACCATACTAGAGTCATTCTGGTAAGCGGAGCGCATCCAGAATCCTTATGCCTCAAAAGATCCTGGACAAGCCAGGATGACTTAAGGGATGAGTATGTGGGTTCAGGTCGGCTGATCATGCCTAAGATAGGCAAATTACCGTTATTATTAATTCTTGCTTCGTGATTCTAGTACTGATCGTCAATTGAGTGCAGCTCTGAGGCTGAGGTAAGCACATCACGCGGACGAGCACCGTCGGCGGGGCCGATCACCCCTTCCGCCTCTAACAGATCAAGCAGCCGAGCAGCACGAGCGTAGCCGATGCGCATACGGCGTTGCAGCAGGCTCGCTGAGGCCTTACCGGCTTGGACTACCACCGACACAGCGTCGTTGTACAAATCGTCCTCACCGGCGCTAGCACCGCTGCCCATCGCTCCGCCGCCAACGTGATGAAACTCTGTGATCGATTCATCGTAGTGCACAAACTGATCCTTTTTGAGAAATCCAGTTACCCCATTAATCTCTTTATCGCTCACAAAACAGCCCTGAATGCGTTTTGGTTTGGTAATTTCGCCACCTAAGTACAACATGTCACCGGCTCCAAGCAGCTTTTCGGCCCCGCCAACGTCTAAAATGGTACGCGAATCCACTTGGCTGGCCACCGTAAAGGCGATACGAGCCGGGATGTTGGCCTTGATCAAACCAGTAATTACATCCACACTCGGGCGCTGGGTCGCTACAATTAAATGGATGCCAGTAGCGCGTGCCATCTGCGCCAAACGCACAATTGAAGCCTCAACGTCGCCAGCCGCCACCGCCATCAAGTCAGCCAGCTCATCCACAATCACTACTATATGCGGCAATTTGCCCTTTGGACCCGGTTTTTCGTTATAACCCTGCAAGTTGCGAGCGCCGATATCAGCAAAAATGCGATAACGCTCCTCCATCTCAGAGACCGTCCATTTCAGCGCATTGACCGTTTTTTCTGGCTCGGTGATGACCGGGGTGAGTAAATGGGGAATGCCGTTGTAGCCGGTTAATTCTACCCGTTTTGGATCAACCAGCACCAAGCGCAAGTCCTGTGGGCTGTTATTCATAATAAAGGTGACGATGATCGAGTTAATGGCCACCGATTTTCCTGATCCTGTAGCACCAGCGATCAGTAAATGAGGCAATTTTTCCAGATCAATCACCATTGAGGTGCCAGCCACGTCACGGCCCAGTGGAATTGAAAGCTTACCCTTGCTTGATTGATAGAGTGCGATTAAATGAATTAATCGGTGGGAACGGAGGAGACCAGGTCGCACAACA
>CAZLPY010000056.1:0-6394 GCA_964561525.1 uncultured Candidatus Saccharibacteria bacterium
AAATTAAATGCTATGATAAACGCTCTGATAAATAGCTTTAGTCATTAGTCACTAGACTTTGGACCTATATTCATGCCAGACCGCATTACCCAACTAAACGCCCTACTACAGCAAGAAATCAGTCAGTATTTTCATGATACTGCCCCAGAGGTCTTTGTAACCGTCACAAGAGTAAGTATCAGCCCTGATTTACATGAAGCCAGGGTATGGGTCAGTTTTTTGAATAAGCGCGCCAGTCAACTGGCAGAGCTTAAATCGCACCTTCACGACCTCCATCGCACTCTCGGCGACCGCTTGCGCTTAAAGCGCATCCCTAAAATTGAACTACTACTCGACACTGGCGGCGAATACGCTGAACACATCTCGGAACTATTGCAAGATATAGATTAACCATTTACCATTGACAGGTTAAACAAAGCGGTGTAGAGTACTTTATTGTCGGCGTTAACAGTACAGTCGGGTACCACACGAGACAATGGCGTCTCGGTTGAGGGTGACGGGCCAATGATGTGTCCCGAAGCGTGCTTTAACAAAGCACCTGGTGCGTTCGCGTTTACGCGGATTAGTCCGAAACGACTGCACTGTATTGCGCCTGACATGGGGGTGTAGCTCAGTTGGCGAGAGCGTCGGGTTCGTAGCCCGAAGGCCGGCGGTTCAAGTCCGTTCACCCCTATGACCTTGCTAGGCTGGAGTAGCTCAGTTGCTGTTCGGCAGATCTCTTCCTTTCCAAGGAGGCGGTCGCAGGTTCGAATCCTGTCTCCAGCTCTTGTTATTAGGCGGTCCAATGCATATTCGGGCCGCCTCTTTCATACACATTTCAAAATTAATCATTTACAATTCATTATTCGATGAGTGTATGCGGATAAATAGGCACCCTTCATTATTGTCTAGCTTAGTCCGCGTATTCCTGATATAGTAGGCTCATGCGAGGACTGCGTTTTGTACTACTAAGCATTGGTGCTTTAAGCGTGTTTAGCGTGTATATGATCATGACCACTACTGATCCGAGTCAGGCCACCATGAGCCTAAAAAGCGCATTATATGGGTCAATGTTTATTGCCGTTGTAAGCGGCCTTGCATTATTGCGCATTTCCATACATCCGCTGGTGCGAAAAACCGCACTTGAACCGGTACCCTTGCTGCCAATATTTCGCGTATCTGTGCTGATATCGAGCGTACTCATTGTGTTTTTGTTATTACTGTCACTCCGTGATTTTTCAAGTCTTGACGCTGCTCTGATTATCATCTCTGCCATGCTGTTTGAAATGTTCTTCCGAGTCCGCATTCCCATCCGCACCTATGAAAGCTCAAAAAAACCGTGATTTCTTTCGAATTACTAGACAATCTGATAACTGAAGTTACGAATCGCTTAAAAAATGGCGACGCGGTGACAAACGTGCGGGCCGATGTATTGCGGCGAAGTGGGACATTGGCGCAGCTGATGAAAAGCCTACCGCAGGTACCGTCAGAGCAACGAGCGCGTCTGGGCGCACATGCAAATGATATCAAACGTCAGCTTGAACAGCTGTTGCTTATCTCTAGGCAATCAACCACGTCACATTTAGATCTAACGTTGCCAATTCACATGACGAACCACGGCCATGAACATCCGATTCAGCGCAACCTAGACGACTTATATGCTATTTTTGGCCAGCTCGGGTTCCAACCATTTTTAACTCCAGAGATTGAGAGTGAAGCGAATAACTTTGATGCTTTGCGCGTGCCGTCAGATCACCCGGCTCGTGACATGCAAGACACCTTCTGGACCTCCGACGCCAAAGTTTTGCGCACTCACACCACTTCATTTCAAAAACAAGCTCTTGAGCAGCTAACACCACCGTTTGCCATTGTGCAGGGCGGTAAAATATACCGAGCAGAAGCTGAGGATGCCACCCATCTATCAGAATTCCATCATTTTGATGGTTTTGCAGTCGCACCACACTTAACTTTTGCTCACTTAAAGGGCGTTTTGACGTTCGCCATGCAACAACTATTTGGCCAGGATAGCCAATTTCGCTTTCGCCCATCCTACTTTCCTTTCGTTGAGCCCGGTGCTGAAATTGACATGCGCTGCCCACATTGCAGCGGCCGCGGATGTCGATCGTGCGGCACAAAAGGCTGGCTTGAGTTACTGGGATGTGGCATGACACATCCTGAAATTCTGCAAAAAGCCGGGCTCGATGCCACAAAATATCACGGCATCGCCTGGGGTATGGGAGTCGAACGTTTGGCTATGATCCGTTATCAAATTGAGGATATTCGCGAGTTTACCAAAAATGACCCGCGATTTCTGGAGCAAATAGTATGAAATTCATCTACGATTATCTCAAGGTGAAAGCCGAAACCGCGCATCAAACCGCAGATTTGCTGACACTTCATACTCAGGAAGTTGAGCGTGTGCACGTAAGCGGAGTTGCTGCTCGCGGCGTTATTACTGGTAAAATATCGGACATTCAATCCCATCCGAGTGCGGAACGTTTACGTATCGTTAGTGTCGATATTGCGAGCGAAATAATCGACATTATCACCGCTGCGTCAAATATCGAGATTGGTCAGATTGTGCCAGTTGCGCTACCAGGATCAACGGTGATTGCGGTAGATCATGGCAACCCGCATGCAACAATTGATCCAAATGTCTTAATCACTATTGAAGAGCGCAATATGAGGGGAATTACTTCACATGGTATGTTATGTGGAGCTGATGAGCTTGGCTTGTCGGACCGAGCCGAAGATGGAATATATGTGTTTCCATTGGATACTAAGATTGGCGTGCCAGTTGAACAAGTTATCCCTAGCAGCGCCGTAATTGAAATGGATGATAAAGGTACAGCGCATCGGCCGGACCTACTTTCATATCGTGGCGTTGAAATTGAGCTCGGGGCAATTTTGCAAAAGCCGGTGCAACGCGACGTGCCCACATTGCAGGCTCCGCAGCGCGAGCTCCAGCTTTCGATTACTGCAGATAAAGCCTGCAGTACGTTCATCGCTGCAACCCTGACGCATTTTAAGACCATGGAATCACCGATCTGGCTGCAGCAGTTCCTGCGCGATCATGACATCAAAGTGGTCAATTTACCAACGGACGCGACCAATTACATCATGCTCACCGAAGGGGGATCGACTCATGCTTTTGGTGCGGAATCGATTTCAGGGGCACTTACCGTCCGTTATGCCAAAGCTGGTGAGACGGTCGAGGGATTAAACAACAAAAAATATACCCTATCCACTGCCGACCTTGTCATCGCAGATAGCACCCGTGCACTAGACATTGCAGGCATCATCGGCGATAGATCCACCGGAGTAACTGAGGGATCAAAGGAGATTATCCTTACGAGCATCGTCGTTGATTCGGCGGTCGTTCGTCGCACCAGCAGACGCCTTACTCTCCGCACCGATGCATCAATGAGACGTGAGCGCGGCCAATCGATAGCGGCCAGCATCAACGCATTCAATAAAGTAATTGAGATAGTACAGCGCGAAGGAGGGGCAACGATAAATGGACTCAATTACGTCGGGAGTACTGATATACCATCCTCGGAAGTATTGGTGGGCTTAGATACTCTGAATCAATTTCTCAATCTGTCACTATCTACTACGCAGATTTCAGACATTTTGCATCGCCTCGGGTACAAAGTGGATAAAAATGGTAACCAATTGTCGATTAAAGTGCCTTGGTGGCGATCGGATGTGCATACTGCTGCCGACGCCTATGAAGATATCGCCCGCATTTTTGGGTACGATCGCGTTCCGTCACTATTGCCACAATTTGGATATGGTGAGCCACCTAAGCAGCATCTCATCGTGCAACTGCTGAGGAAGGCGGCAGCGGAGCAGTTATTTGAAGTGCAAACATCAAGTATGGTTGAGCATGGCGATGCTGCTTCAACCACCATCCAAAACCCAATTGGCAATAGGCGATACATCCGTCAAACACTTTTGCCAAAGTTATTTGAGCTAACCGAGCAACAAACAAGGGCTGGGTACGAAGCCTTTGGCTGTTTCGAAATTGGCAACACCTACCGTAGGGACCCCGAGGTGCAACAAAAAGTACGCTTTGGCCTGTGCTTAGCTGGTGATCCCGAGCATGCAAAAAGCGTACTTGGATTACTGTTACATCGCCTGCACATCAACACCACCAAAATTCGCTTCGTCCACTGCCCGCAAACTGAAGACCGCAACTTTCGCTATGATGCTGTGGCCAAAATATTGTATGACGATACATTGCTCGGCAATCTGTGTGTAAATAAGCAGCATGGCCACACTTTGTCCGGCATCAAACTCAAAATTGAAGTACTGACGGAACTGGCAAACTTACATCCGTATTATCAAGGCTATTCCCACTTTCCGAGCGTTAAACGCGATATTGCTTTTGTGATCGATCAATCAAAAGAGCTTGGCAATGTAGTAGCAGACATTCAAAAACATTCTGATTTGATTACAGGCGTCGTGATGTTTGATCGCTTTAGTGGGGGTGACGTTGCACCCACTGAGCAATCAGTAGCGTTTCATCTGATCTTTCAAAGTTCAAGCCGCACTTTAACTGACGCCGAGGTGAACGAGATCATGAAAGCAATTGAAGCCGACTTAACTACCAAATATCAAGTTACAATACGAGAATAATACTATGACTAAACGCATTTTTGTCAGCGGGACGATCGGAGTAGTAGGGGAAACCGTACACGTCGCCGGCTGGGTACAAGCAATTCGTGATCATTCGAAGGTGATTTTTATTGACTTACGCGATCGGAGCGGCCTCCTACAAGTAGTTTTATTTAAACCTGAGTTAATCGCCTGGGCACGGGAACAAGGAATTGGGCGAGAGGATGTAGTACGTATCACTGGCACTGTGCAAAAGCGCCCAGATAAACTGATCAACCCAAACATAGTCACGGGCACGGTTGAGTTACAATGTGAGACTATTGAGCTCGAATCAAAATCGGCCACCCCGCCGTTCGAGATTGAAAACGATATTAAGGTGGATGAAGAAATCCGTATGCAATATCGTTATTTGGACTTAAGGCGGCCCGAAATGTACGAGCGCATCAAGCTGCGTCACCGTGTCGTGCATTTTATGCGAAACTGGATGACAGACCATGATTTTATTGAGATAGAAACACCGATGTTAACCAAAGACACCCCTGAGGGAGCACGGGAATACCTAGTGCCGTCACGACAACATGCAGGCCATGGCTACGCGCTACCCCAATCGCCGCAGCAGTTCAAACAATTGCTGATGATAGCTGGTTTTGAGCGCTACTTTCAGATTGCTCATGCCATGCGGGATGAAGATCCACGCGGTGATCGTCAACCCGAGTTTACCCAGCTCGACTTTGAGATGAGTTTTGTCGAACAGGAAGATGTATTAGCAATTACTGAAGCGCTATTTTCCGATTTAATCAAAGAGGTCACTCCGCATAAAAAGCTCACCGCTTCACCCTTCATACGACTCACGTACGATCAGGCCATGAAACAGTATCAGACCGATAAACCCGATCTGCGTAAAGACAAAAATGATCCCGATGAGTTAGCGTTCGTATTTGTGGTCGATTTTCCACTGTTTGAAAAAACAAAAGATGGTGGCATTACCTCAGCCCATCACCCTTTTACCAGCTGGAAGCATACAAAAGAAAATGACGAGATCATGGAACGCGTTCGCCGGGGTGAAAAAGTTACAACAGACGAATTACTATCCATTCGTGCGAACTGCTATGACCTAGCTCTGAACGGATTTGAGCTGAGTTCCGGCTCGATACGGATACATAAGCCGGATGATCAAGCAGCAATTTTTAAAGCATTGGGATTAAGCGAGCAAAAAATTGAGGAACGGTTTGGCCACATGCTCAAAGCATTTTCGTATGGCGCTCCACCTCATGGAGGATTTGCTCCGGGAATTGACCGGTTTGTGATGTTACTGGCCAATCAACCAAACATTCGTGAGGTAATCGCATTTCCTAAAACCGGTGATGGACGTGATTTGCTTATGGGAGCGCCAGCGCCACTTTCGGCTGAAAAACTGGCGGAATTGCATCTGCGTAAAATTGATAAACCATGAGGCGCGTTGAATGAAGAATCTACTGCACGTGCATAATTCCTGACTTGTAGTGAGCTTGTTGAATCTATTCATGATTCGTAATTCAACGCTCTGCTTCTTGTTCTCTGTTGATTGTTCCTTGTATACTGTAATAAAAGGAGGATTGTATGATTCATCATCACCCGCGCACCAAAACATTTTTCGGTGTTGCAATGGCCTTGATTTTGGCTGGAATCGTGTTCGTGTCGTTTGGGGCAGTGATTTGGATTTGGAACATGTATAGTGTCGATTTCGACACGTTTCTGCCTGTTTATAGCGTGATCTCGGGCTTGATTGTAATGTCCCTCGGCTACATTGTGCTCG
>CAZLPY010000057.1:0-6306 GCA_964561525.1 uncultured Candidatus Saccharibacteria bacterium
ATTACGATTCCCTTGAGCAACTACAGAACGGAGCGAAGATGACGAAACGCAAGCATTCAGTTGAGGCTGATATTGTCGCAACCTTGTTTGGTCTGATCGGTCTGATTGTCAGTTTGCCGTTCCGATTGCTAAAGTCAAACTCTTCAGGACGAACGATGCTAAAAGCTGCTCCACTAGATCATCAAGCGATTCAAAACCGGTGGCGAGAAGTACAGGAGATGATGCGACTAAGTGGCGCTTCGCACTTTCGCATGGCGGTTTTGCAAGCTGATAGTATCTTTGATTCTGTTTTAAAAAGTCTTGGAGCTTCTGGCAACACCATGGGCGAACGACTGCAATCCGCCGAGAAGATGCTTGGTAGCGAAACTTATCAGATGATATGGCAGGCGCATAAATTGCGTAACCGCCTTGCCCACGAAATGGATAGCGAAGTGATGAGTTGGGAGGCCAGCCAGGCTGTTGCAACTTTCGAGATGGCGTTACGAGAATTACACGCCTTACCAGATGATATGAGGTAATGATGAGTGACTATGAAATAGTAGTTGGATTAGAAGTTCATATCCAACTGAATACCAAGTCAAAAATGTTTTGTGGTTGTAGTAACGATGCGATCGGCAAAGAGCCAAATGCGGTGGTCTGTCCAGTCTGTTTTGGTATGCCTGGCACGCTTCCGGTGACGAATAAAGCGGCGATACTAAAGACCTTGCTGCTGGGGAAAGTACTCGGTTGCACCATTGAAGATCTGTGGCAATTTGAACGCAAAAACTATTTTTATCCTGATTTACCGAAGGGTTATCAAATTACCTCCAGCTCTCATCCGCCGCTCACTGCAGGGCATATTGATATAGTAGACGGCATCGCGGCAGCTAAGCAGCGGATTCATTTTCACCACATCCATCTTGAAGAGGACGCAGGCAAGCTCATCCACGGTAATGAAGGTTATTCATACGTTGATCTTAACCGAGCTGGCACGCCGTTAATCGAGCTCGTCACTGATCCGGATTTTCGTGACGCTTCGACAGTCAAAGTATTTTTGCAACAGATGCAAAGTTTAGTGCGGTCGCTTGGCATTTCGGAAGGTGATATGGAGAACGGCCATCTGCGTTGTGACGCGAATGTATCGGTCAGGCCGATCGGACAGAACACGCTGGGGCGGAAGGTTGAAATTAAAAACCTGAACTCCTTTTCGCACGTTGAAAAAGCGATCGAGCATGAGTTCATTCGACAGCGTACAATGCTCGTGGCAGGAAAGGAAGTAGATCAGGAGACGCGCAGTTTTCGAGAAAAAGATGGCACAACGGTAACGCTGCGAAGCAAAGAGGATGTTGAGGATTATCGCTACCTGCCTGAGCCTGATTTGCCTCCAATTGTGAGGAGTGAGGTGCCAGAATTGACTGATACCGCGCTTGCAGCTGCTTTGGCAGGCCTTACGTTACCTGACCAACGAGTGCAGCGCCTTGAAGATTTTGGGCTGGGTCGTTCGCTGGCGAAACGTTTTAGTCAAGACGAAGATGTATGGCAGTTGCTGGTTGAATGTCTTACGACGATTGACCATGCAGCCGAGCGGGCATCATTTGCGCTGTTTTTGAACGATCCAGTGCTTCGACTGATGACCGAGCTGCGGTTGCCGATCGCTGACATTCATCTGGGAGCCGAAGACCTGGTTGCGCTGTTTCGGGATTTAGGTTCGAAAAAACTGACCCATCAAGTAGTGAAAACTGCCCTGCCAGCGCTGTTGCAAGGCAGTGTCACTCTGGCGCAGGTTTTACAACAAGCGGATGATGCCTCGGACGTTGACGTTCACAGAGCGGTTGGCGAAGTGCTGCGTAATCACGCCACCGCTGTACAGCAATGGAGAGCAGGTGATACTAAAGTATTTGGATTTTTGGTTGGCCAAGTGATGGCTGCAACTGCCGGAAAAGCGAATCCGGAAGAGGTCAATAAGGTGCTACATCAAGTCTTAGCTGATCAGCAATAGTAGTTTGTGCTACAATATGCGTATGATTGATGGGATAGGCAAGTTAATCAACGACACACAGAACTTTCTGCCACACGTGCCAGAGCTGGTGATGGCGTTGCTGATCGGGTTTCTGTTAATCTCGATACTGGTATGGTCGCTAGGCCGAGCTTTAGGGCTGTTGCATCTTCCCCGTGCACTAATTTTGATTGTACGCTCGCTGCTCTCTGTAATTTTATGGATTATCTTAATAGCAGACATTTTACGTATGGCAGGCTTAAATCAAGTGGCCATCACCCTTTCAGGATCATTGCTCGTGATTGGCCTTGCTGTTGCCAATGGGGCTAATGCACTTGTGAGCGATGTGATCTCCGGTTTATTTTTGGCTAAGGATCCAGATTTTGATGTCGGTTTTTTGATTAAGGCCGGGGAGGTAGAAGGTACGATTGAATCAATTGATATTCGTAAAATCCGTATTCGCACCGGCAAGCACACGTTAGTAGTAGTGCCGAACTCCGTCATTGATAAAGAGCGTTTTGAAGTACTGTCTCGTCCCAGCTACAGCAGAAGTACTATACAAAAATTTGATACAATGAATTTACATACTGATGAGGTAGGTAATGACAATTGAACTTGGGGCGTTATACATCATATTGGCTATTGGATTCGTTGTGCTCGTGGTGTTCGTATGCGTAGCACTGGTTCGTTTAATTCATGTCCTTGATGAGCTGGAGCGCACCTTGATGCGGGTGAACAAAATCGTTGATTCCGTAGACAGTGCTGTATCAACTGTAGTACCGGCTATCACCGGATTGTCAGCGCTTGTAGGTGGAGCGGCAAATTATGTGAAGAACTTAACAAAAACAAGTGGTAATTCTAAGCGGAATCTCAGCAAGGAATAACTATCATACTTAAGAAAGGGAGATGTGGAAGACCAATCAGATAATCAACTGGCGACAGTCCGAGTAGCTCGGTCACTTCTTATTTTTTCGCTTTTGATGAGTTTAATTATGGGTGCAGTTGGGGGTGCCGGAGCTGTTTATATCCTCACTCAAGGCAACACATCATCTGGCTTTTTGGGCAGCAAATCTTCTTTGAGTTTGCCGATTCATCAGACGGTGAGCCTTGAGGAAGGATCAAAATTTGTCGATGTAGCTAAACAGGTCAGCTCGTCGGTTGTTGCCATATCAACCAGTCAAAACGTCTCAGATTTTTTTGGTCAGGTGTTTCAACAAAAAGGCGGCGGAACCGGGTTTATCGTCTCAAGCGATGGACTGATCGCCACGAACAAGCATGTGGTCGGTAATCAAGATACCAGCTACACGGTGGTGCTTGATGATGGCTCAACGTACACCGCACAGGTTAAAGCAACCGATCCGGTGTTCGATTTTGCTTTGCTCAAAATCGACGCCAAAAATTTGAAACCAGTCGATTTCGGTGACTCAGATCAGTTGCAGGTTGGTCAGTGGGTCATTGCGATCGGGAACGCTCTGGCGGAGTTTCAAAATACGGTGACCGTTGGCATTATTTCGGCCAAGGAGCGCAGTATTACCGCTGGTGATTCTTCTGGCGGGAGTACCGAGGCTTTGGAAGGGTTGCTACAGACTGATGCGGCCATTAACCCCGGTAACTCTGGAGGGCCACTGTTAAACACCGCTGGCCAGGTGGTAGCGGTTAATACTGCGGTTGCTTCGAACGCGCAGGGTATCGGTTTTTCGATTCCGATTAATGTATTGAAGCCGGCGGTTGATAGTGTAATCAAAAATGGCCGTATCATCCGCCCTGCCCTTGGTGTGCGCTATGTTCGGGTGACCAAACAACTAGCTGATACAAACAAGTTGGGGGTGGATCACGGTGCATGGCTGCAAGGCAGCACCAATGGCGCAGCCACGGTTTTGCCCGGTAGCCCAGCCGATAAAGCCGGATTAAAAACGAATGATATCATCACAGCAGTAGAAGGGCAGACGATTGATCAAACGCATAGCTTGGCGCAGTTGATTCAACGTTTTGCAGTGGGGCAAAAAATTAAACTCTCAGTGTTTCGTGATGGCAAAGAGCAGTCAATCGACGTGACGCTTGAGGAATTTAAGCAATAATTTGATTAGTTAGCGGCGAGTGCAGATAGCAAAACGAGTTTTGTCGAAGCTGTCGTGACGGATCTCAATCTGATAGAGCTGATCAAACTCAGTGAAATCCTTTGCTGAATGCTCATGCCACATTTCTAAAAATATTTTACCATCCGGTTTAAGGATTCGTGGCGCATCTTTTAATAATTCTCTAATCAGTGTAAAGCCATCTGGACCTCCGTCCAGAGCAGCTCGAGGCTCATGGTCTTTCACGCCTGTTTCTAGCAAATCGACCCAATGGGTCGGGATATATGGTAAGTTTGCAACAATAATATCGACTGGTTCAGTAATGAGTTGCAGTAAAGATCCGTGATGAAAATCGAGTTGCAAGCTCGAATTTTTAATTTCTATTTTTAGATTTTTAAAGTTTTCTTGCGCTAACTCTAAAGCGTCTTCGGAGATATCGGAGGCGATGATACGGCTTGGAATTTTTGCGCGAATCAGCCAATGTGCTAACGCCATGGCGATGGCGCCGCAGCCAGTGCCGATGTCAGCGATAGTCAGGGGATGGATGACGGACGACTGATGACGGAGGGATTCAACATAGGTGATTACTAAATCAACCAGCTCTTCGGTTTCTTGACGGGGGATCAGGGCACGTTTGTCCGTTTTGAGATCAAGGTTGTGAAATATAGTCTTTCCCAAAATGTACTGCAGTGGCTCACCCTGTATGAGGCGCTTGGCGAGGCGATGGAGTCGAACGACCTGATGTTTGGTCAACTCTATATCACCGTGCGTTCTGACGAAGCTTACGGCGTCGAGCGATGTGCGAGGGTGTGGCGTGAAAAATAGTAGATCAGCCGCTTGGTTCGGTGATAATGACACAGCTCGTAGCCATTGTTCGATAGTCATCTAAAATCTCGAATTAGGTAGTGAGCAAAAATCACAGTTCTTGAAGTTGTTCGAGGCGCTTGGTTTGATCGGCTTGCTGCAAAGCTTCTGTAATTGGCACAAGGTTGCCACCGAGGATATCGGGAATATTATGCCACGATTGGTTGATACGATGATCGGTGATGCGATCTTGCGGCACGTTGTAGGTGCGAATTTTTTCACTGCGGTCACCGGATCCGATTTGAGAGCGTCGTAAGCTCCCGCGCTCGCGAGCTGCTTTTTCTTCCTCCAATACGAGCAAGCGCGAACGCAGCACCTTAAGTGCTTTTTCGCGGTTCTTGATTTGAGATTTTTCGTCTTGGCACGTTACCACAAGTCCTGACGGTAAGTGGGTGATTCGGACAGCAGAATCGGTAGTATTGACACTTTGGCCACCGTTCCCGCTTGATCGATAGACATCAATGCGCAGATCGTTCGGGTTGATCGTAATATCGGTTTCTTTTGCCTCAGGCAGAACCGCGACGGTGGCGGTTGAGGTGTGAATACGACCTCCTTTTTCAGTCGCAGGCACACGCTGTACGCGATGCACGCCACTTTCATATTTGAGTGTGCCGTAAGCTCCTGCACCATGCATCTCGCAGGTAAGCTCCTTAATCCCGCCCAGGTCAGAAATATTTGAGTCGAGCATCTGGACGTTCCAGTGATGTGCTTCAGCGAAGCGTGAATACATTTTAAACAGCTCAGCTGCAAACAACTCAGCTTCATCACCGCCCGCGCCCGCGCGAATTTCGATGATGATATCATCACGATCGTGCGGATCTGGGGGTAGAAGATGACGAAGTAGGCTACTCTCCGTTTGTGCCTGTTGGGCAGTCAGATCAGCAATCTCTGAGGCTGCAAGCGACTGCATCTCGATGTCGCCCTGGCCAAGCATCGATTCCGCTTCTTTGCGATGCCTTCCGATGCGCTGATAGTCCGCATAAAGCGCAACAGTTTTTTCTAACTCCTTGATCTGTGTAGCCAATTCGGTTATACGAGCTTGATTGGTGTGTTGACGTGCCAGTTCATCGGTTAATTCTTGGTACCGAGCGGTGATAGGTGCCATTAGTTTGGCAAGGTTAATTTCCATACTCACTCCGTTCATTAGTTGCTCTTCGCTGGCTGCCGGATCGCAACCATACTCACTCCGTTCATTGGTCGCTCTTCGTTGGAAGCCGAATCGCAATCATCATCACTCCGTTCTGTAGTTGCTCGCGCGAGCTCGCAACCATACTCACTCTGTTCGTTAGTTGCTCGTTTCACTCGCAACCATACTCCCTACAGTCGTTGATTATTCGTTGCTCTCATACTCATCATCACTGTACTCTGTAGTTGCTCGCGCGAGCTCGCAAC
>CAZLPY010000058.1:0-6304 GCA_964561525.1 uncultured Candidatus Saccharibacteria bacterium
CTCCTTGTGCTTGTTTTAGGTCTTCCAATACTTGCCCCGCATGCTCGGCCGGTTTTACGCCCTCATAAATTTTGGCAATTTTGCCCTCTGGATCAATCAAAAACGACGTCCGCATGGTGCCCATGTATTCCCGCCCATACATCGATTTCTTTTGCCATACGCCATATTGCCGCACCACATCTTTATCTTCATCAGCGAGCAGGGTGAACGGTAACTGGTACTTATGAGCGAACTTTGCATGGTTTTTGGTTGGATCAACACTGACCCCAAGCACCACAGCATCGAGGTCGTGAAACTTCGGTAGATTATCTCGAAAACTGCACGCTTCGGTGGTGCATCCGGGGGTATCGTCCTTAGGATAAAAATAAAGCACCACCCATTTGCCACGATATTTTGACAATTGGTGCGCTGCTCCATTTTGATCCGGTAAACTAAAATCCGGCGCTGCATCACCGACATTCAGCATAACATACCTTTCGTCTACTGCCTTACGCTAAATGAGTGGAGCAGGCGACGAGAATCGGACTCGCGACTTATCCTTGGGAAGGACACGTTTGACCACTAAACTACGCCTGCTTCAGGCTCAAGTATACCTCATCCCTGCCACAGATAACAGCTTTGATGCTCGACAAAAGTTTACATTTACTATAAAATATCGTTATGCCAAAAAATGACGAAACCGACTCCCTTATCCCACAATTTCATATTCCAAACGGCATATCAAAATCTAGCGTTGCTAGCTTGATATTTGGTTTCATCCCGTTGGTACTGTTGGCAGGCTTAATCTATATTTGGCAAACGCAGGTGCTGCTGGAACAAAAAGGCTTGTATTCACCGTTTGCAAACGGCCTATCCTTGATTCGCTACCTAAGTATCATTGTGATTATGAATACTTGCATCAGCGTGAGCGCGATAAAGCGTCAGGCTTTGTGGGTATACCTGCCATTGCTCGCTAACTACGCTTTGATTTTGCTCACCGCTTATTACTTGTACGTCATTTTGCATCTTACTTAAGACGCCTTCAGCTAGGCGCGGCACCACAAAACACGATATACTATCAATGATGACCAGTCCTATCCCAACCTCAGATGTGAGTGCCCACACATACCCTCGGCGGCTGTTTCGGCTGCTCGAAATTGTGCCAGGATTAACGGTGTGGTGCGTACTTATTTTGCCGTTTATTTTAGCTTTTCACTCTCCGACAGCTGTAATACTGTTTGTGCTCATTTTTGATTTATACTGGCTGATCAAATCTCTTAATTACGCCTATATTTTGGTGCGTGGCTACATTCACGTCAAGCAAACCCTTGCCACTAATTGGACAAAAAAACTTGCTGAAACGCTTGCCATGCATCAGCAAAATCCGGACGCCGTGCCCGATTGGCGCCAAGTTTATCATGCGGTCATTTTAACCGCCTACAAGGAAGATCCTCAGGTTCTAAAAGCCTCTGTACAATCAATATTAGACACCACCTATCCTAAAAATCGGCTGATTGTAGTGCTCGCGACCGAGGGGCGGGATACCGCCGAAGCCCATGCCGCGGCTCATGAACTGGCACAATTATATCGCGGCCAGGTTGCCGATATCTTTGTCACTGAGCATCCTGACGATATCGCCGGAGAGATGAAAGCAAAAGGTGCTAACGCCACCTGGGCAGCCAAGGAGCTGACTCGCCATATTGAAAAGCGCGGTATTTCGCCGGCGCTAGTGATAGTTACCACCGCCGATGCTGACACTCGCTTCATCGCGAGTTATTTTGATCGCCTGGCCTACGCCTTTGTCACTGCACCTGATCGACTACATTGTGCCTATCAACCGGCACCGATGTACTTCAATAACATTTGGCGGGCTCCGTTTTTGTCTCGCATTTTAGCGCTTGGTGACACTTTTTGGATCATGGTCGAATCAGTACGTGACTGGCGCCTCGTCACCTTCTCGACACATGCGTTTGTATTACAAACGTTGCAGGAAATTGATTACTGGTGCACTTCAATTGTCAATGAAGATTCAAGGCAGTTTTTTCGGGCCTCATTCCACTATAATGGCCGTTTTCGAGTGATACCACTGTTTATTCCGGTATATATGGACGCGGTATTAGCTAATACCTTCCCGCGCAGCCTGAAAAACCTCTATCTGCAAAAACAGCGCTGGGCCTACGGTACCGAGCATTTTCCGTATATTGTGCTTGAGTCTATGCGACACAAACAAATGCCTTTGCTCGATCGATTAGCACTGATATACCGCTCTTTTGAGGGCAATTTTACCTGGGCAACTTCATCGTACTTTATTACCGTTGTAGGATGGCTGCCCTTCTTGCTTAGTCCACACTTTTCTAATCAACTGGTGGCGCTCAATTTTCAGCGCTTTACCCGCGACATTTTAACGCTCACCTGGATCGGTTTGTTTATTTCGATCTATTTGACCCTTAGTTTAATCCCAAAACAGCCTGGACGAGCATCGTTTTTAGCACATATTGGCATGGCGGCACAGTGGATTGCAGTGCCAATTTCGGCCCTGTTGTTTAGCTCCATTCCGGCCATCGATGCCCAAACCCGCCTGGCGCTCGGCAAATATATTGGTTTTCGGGTTACCGAAAAGAGTACCACGCCATGATAAAAACTGTGGCAAAATATCTACAACTTCATCAGCGCCTGCTCGTACCCCTCGCGGTAATCATCCTGCTTGGAGTTCAAGCAGGCACACAAGTATACTTAGCTCACGCCGACTCGCAAACAACTGATGAGGCCGTGCACTTAAGCGCCGGTTATACCTATCTAACTCGTGGTGATTATCGCTTCAACCCCGAGCACCCACCCCTGATGAAGATGCTGTCGGCCCTGCCGCTACTGGCAATTCATCCGCACCTGCCAGCAGATCAATCGCTGTGGGATACTGCTGCCCCTTACTTGTACGATAGTTGGCGCGAAAATCGCACATTTGGCGAGCAATTTCTTTATACTTCAGGCAATAACGCCGACCAACTACTGTTCCTCGGGCGACTCGCAACGATACTGCTTACGTTACTACTCGGGCTGGCCATCTTTTTGATCACACGTGCGGTAATTGGAAATGCCGGAGCACTCTTAAGCTTAACGTTGTACGTTTTTGATCCAACCGTGGCCGCTCATGGCCACCTCATTACAACTGATATCGCCCTGACCCTCGGGTTTGTCCTTAGCGTGTGGACGTTCTGGCGATTCATGCAAAAATCTAGCTTGCAAAATGGCCTATTCTTAAGTCTAGCCCTTATTTTTGCCTTTACCGTCAAATATACTGCGGTCATTTTGATCCCAACCTTCGCAAGTATTATGGTGTGGCATGCGGTGCGATCAAAATGGCCAACTGCTACTTGGCTCTCTTTTTTGGGGAAAATGATAGTAATCGCAATCGCCTTGTGGATCGGGATTATGGCTGTATATCGGTTTGATTTTACTCCGCCACCTGCTAGTAACAACATCGTTGCCAGCATCACTTCGACCAACGCCGTTGCTTCACCAATTGCCGCTCCAGCTGGTGATAAAATCCAACGAATCTATGAATTAGTACATCCTGTTGCTATTCCGCGCTATTATTTTAAAGGTCTGGTGATGATTTTGACCCACGTCGATGGTGGCCACCCAGCGTTCCTGCTTGGTCAAACCTCACACACCGGGTGGTGGTATTATTTTCCAGTAATGTTGTTAACCAAAACGCCACTGCCAACCTTGCTGATCTTTGGCTGGGCGGTTGTGTTAATGATCAAACGGCGTTCCAAGTATCAAGCTCTCCAATTATTTGCGGTGGCTGCCGCAGCTTATCTGGTCAGTGCCATGCTGTCTAAGGCTAATCTAGGCATTCGTCATGTTCTGCCCCCTTTACCAGCCATGATGATTGCATCGGGTGCAATTGTGATATCAAACGCACGACACAAACTAATTATCGCCGGGCTGATTACATGGCTCATTGTGACCTTTGCCTTTGCAGCCCCATTTTATCTACCTTATTTCAACCCGGCGGCTCTCGGATCAGGGCATGGCTGGCGCATCGCCACCGATTCAAATTTGGATTGGGGACAGGACATCAAGCGCATCGCCGCATACGAGCAGACCCATCTGCTCAGTGATCCATACGTTATCTATCCGTGGGATGGTGAATCCGCACTCGATTATTATCACGTCTACAGACGCGGCGATGCTTTAACTCAACGTTCATCAGGCACTGTTATCATCGGCGCAACGTGGCTGCGCACGCCTGCGTATGAATGGCTGGTGAGGAAGCCGATCTTCGATCGCGTTGCCCCTGGAGTACTCGTTTACAAGTTGGATGGCACACCATGAGCACACCATATCTTTCTGTTATCATCCCAGCGTACAACGAGGCCGACCGCATCGGCCGCACGCTGCTTAGTATCAATGATTACGTAAAAACTCAACCCTACTGGTACGAAATAGTAGTAGTAGATGATGGAAGTTCTGACGATACTTCACGCGTGGTCGATGGTTTGCACCTTCCTCATGTTCGAGTACTACAATCAGACGCTAATCACGGCAAAGGCTTTGCTGTGAAGCGCGGCATGCTGGAAGCAACTGGTCAATTTCGCATCATGGTTGACGCTGATAACGCTACGCCATTTAAACAAGTAGCAGATTTGCTACAGCAAACAGATCACTACCCAGTGATCATCGGATCCCGGTACCTGCCTGAAAGCATTATTCATCTCAAACAACCCCTAGCTCGGATTATTGGCTCACGTATTTTGAATATTATTGTACGGCTGCTACTGCTGCCTGGATTTTTCGATACACAGTGTGGGTTTAAACTGTTTTCGAGTGAAGCTGCCGCAGCCATATTTCCAAAGCAGACAATTTTTGACTGGGGATTTGATATTGAAGTGTTAGTACTGGCCAAAAAGCTTGGATTCAAAGTCAAACAAGTGCCGGTTTCGTGGTACGACCAAAAAGGCTCCAAGTTGCACTCGCCGCTCGATTTTTTGTCGACCATTTGGGATGTTTTAAAAATTAAATGGATGTTTACCTTCCATAATTGATACATTTGTGGTAGAATAATATTCACATGTCGCATTGAGTCTTGATTTGACTGCTACGTGTTATATGTTACATGTTCCATGTTTTTTTCGGGGAGTGGCGCAGTTGGTAGCGCGCGTCGTTTGGGACGATGAGGTCGCAGGTTCAAATCCTGTCTCCCCGACCATCCTACGCGTAAAGCTACGGATGGCAAGCCAGATTTGTTTGCCAACGAAGCTAAACGCAGTAGAGCAAAAACACTATGGATGAGTCCTTCCGAAGCCTTGGCGTAGGAGGACCATACAGGATACGTAAATTCTTTTTAATTATGATCCGTGAACGACTTACCATTACTTTACGCGAAGACATCCTGAAAACCGTGGATCGGGCAATTGATGGTACCAAAATTCGCAATCGCTCGCATGCCATTGAATATCTGATCCAAAAAGCGTCATCACCTGCCATCACTCACGCCCTTATTTTAGCGGGTGGAAAAGGAGCAAAACCAGGCCCACTTTCTAAAGAAATGCCAAAGGCAATGCTACCAGTTGGTGGTAAGCCCGCTTTAGAACATACCTTATTGCTGTGCAAACAACACGGTTTACACAATATTATCATCTCGATGGGGCCGGAAGGCGCCGAGATTGAAAAATATTTTGGTGATGGATCAAGATTTGATCTATCGATCACTTATCTAAAACAAGCGAGAAGCGAAGTTGGTACTGCTCCGGCCATGAAACAAGCGGAAGCGCTATTAAAAAATGAGCCATTTGTGCTGATGTACGGCGACGTGGTAGCAGATATTAATGTGACCGATTTGATCGAATTTCATCTTGGCATGAACACCCTTGGCACGATGGCCCTAACTAGTGTGGATCGGGCACACGACTGGGGAGTAGTGCTACTTCACGGCACAAAAATTACCGCGTTCATCGAAAACCAACCGCCGATGCGCACTCACACGTCATTAACGCCGGACTGTTTTGTTTTCAGCCGCAGGTATTTAGCCTCATTTCTAGTACTGATACCAAACTAGAGCACGATCTGTTCCCCAAATTGGCCCAAGCTGGGATGCTAAGCGGCTACCTGTTTGACGGGCGCTGGTATGATGTGGGCAATAGCAAAATCTACTCCGAACTGTTGAAATCACAACCTAAAAAATAATCTCCAACTAATAGTTTTTCACTGCAGAGCACATGACTGATTCGATACGGTCCAGTCGATTTTGAAGTTTTACAGTATTGACTGATATCCGTATGATACTATATGATAGAATCAGTATGATGGTATGTGATAGGAG
>CAZLPY010000059.1:0-5834 GCA_964561525.1 uncultured Candidatus Saccharibacteria bacterium
CCATAAAAAAACCGGGGCCCCGCCACTTGCCCCCCCCCGGGTGGTGGATCAATCGTAGCGAAATGACTGATCACCCAAGATCTCGAGGTACACCTTCTGCATCCCATGCTTCATGGCGCACGCTTTGGCCAGCACGCGCATGGCGTTCGCGATGCGGCCAAGTTTGCCGATTGCTTGACCCAAATCATCCTGAGCCACACGGATGTTATACACCACCGATTCGGTGCCTAGTACTGCCTCGACCTTCACGGCGTCTGGTTCGTCAACCACTGCTTGTGCCATCAGGTTGATCAGCGCGCCTACCTCTTTGATCGGCTCTAGCATCGGACTAACTCTCCTTTAGCGACATCCGATTTACCTGCCACTGTGGCAAGTACCGCTATTATACACATTTTACTGAATAATGCAATTTATGCCGGTAGCCTGTTGTGATATGGTAAAGCAGATGAAATCCAATGAAGTAGTACATCGCCTGAAAGCCCTCGCTAATCCCAAAAATGTGGCCGGGATGGCCCGGTTCGGCATCGCCTCCACCGGTACTCTCGGAGTTTCGGTAGTTGAGATTCGGAACATTGCAAGACAGTTCCTAGCTGAGCATAGAAAAGATCTTGATTATCGTCATAGAACAGCAGACCAGTTGTGGCAGTCAGGCATCCATGAAGCACGGATTTTGGCTGCTTTGATTGATGTGCCTGAACTGGTAACTGAGCTACAGATGGAAGCATGGGTGGCAGATTTTGATTCGTGGGATGTCTGCGATCAAGTCTGTAGTAACTTATTCGATAAAACCGCGTTTGCTTATGATCAAGCGAAAGCTTGGGCGGGTCGCCCAGAGGAATTTGTGCGTCGGGCCGCCTTTACCATGATGGCGTGCTTAAGCGTGCATGACAAAAAAGCTTCAGATCAAGCTCTGTTGCAGTTTTTGCCTTATATCAAAAAATACTCGGGCGATGATCGCAATTTTGTCAAAAAAGCAGTTAATTGGGCGCTGCGCCAAATTGGTAAACGGTCGAAGTCTCTGCATGCTCCGGCTGTTCTGCTAGCAGAGGAGTTGGCACAATCATCCGACAAAACCGCACGCTGGATCGGCAAAGATGCCGTGCGTGAACTTAAGCCTTAACCAGCCTTTTAGTGCTTAAGGACAGGCCTTTTAGCAAAACCGGGCAGATTTAGGCGGGTTCGAGTACTAATTCGCCAATCGGTATTTCCGCTTGTTGCTGCGGTGGTGTTGCAAAACGTCGCAGCACGCTTGATTCTAAGCCGGCCTTGGTCAGCGCGGCAGCGCGAGATCGCAGTGCATCAGCAGTATCAAATTGGACACATCCGTTGATGCGGTATGAGCCGTCTTTTTGAATTAACGATATAATGGTCAGTATTTGCTCATTACGAACGCCTTCCGTAAACGGCAAAATGGCTTTGCGGAATTGTTTTTCGCTGCCATGAAAGCTTGCGGCAAATGACACCAAAGAATGCGCAATCAGGCCATTATGTGCCAAAAAAATGTATGGCGTCATGCCGGTGGTGCGAAAATTGCAGTCAATAAAGTGCAGGTCGCCACAATCCGTCACGAGCGCGTCAAACCCACCAACGCCAAACCACCCTTTACTGCGGATGATTGGTAAAATTTGATCAAGCACAATCTTATAAATTCCAGTCAGCTCAGGGTGATTGTGACTCTCGTCAATCATTCCACCCATAAATTCACCGGTTTCGGAGATGATTTGCTGATTAAACCCAATAATCTGAGCCGGCATCTCCGTATCGTATGGAATAGCAAACTGGATACCAAAGTTTTTGGCCGCCGCAATGTACTGTTCCACCACTACAGCGCCTTTGGCGTGGCTGAAGGCACTTTTGGCGTATTCGAGGTCGACCGGGTCATAACAAATCCGTACCCCATCGCCAGAGCTTGAGGAGGAGACTTTAACGACGCACGGGATTGGCAGTGGCGACTCATCGTTGGCAAATTCAGAGCCACTTTCGTACAGACAATATCGCCGAGCCAAAAACTGACTCGGGATGTAATCTGCCATATGTTTTTTGTCGTTCAGCCAAATAGTGAGCTTTGGATCAATCAAGTAATAATCTTTAAGATCTTCATCAAGGAATGGTTGGGCCATCACCAACTTACCTGGCGTGATATGTGATTTGAGTGCTTGCTTGATCATGCGATTTCGCTCGGCGCCGAGTACTTCAGATGAAATCTCAGCCGGAAGTACGATGGCTTGATCATCGCCCGCAAATGGGGTATCTAGCTCACGGAGCAGCGCTTGTGAATTTTGGTCAGCCTGACTGGCCGCAAAAACGGCCACTTTAACGTGCGGTCCGGCGCACACCATTAATCGTGCCGCAACCAGCTCTTCAATTTCGGGGTCTACGGCGTTAAAAAAGCCTGAGTCTTCGCCGGCTGGATATGAGTAAAAGTATTCAGTCCCTTTTGGGAAAAATGTAGATAGGGTTGTTTGCATCATCTGTTTGATCTTAATTGGGCTGCTTTAAATTTTTTGCACCATCGGTGATGATACCACATTTAGGTTTTTTGTGCCATACCGATGCGTACCCTCTCGTCCTAATGCATGGCGTGCCCACAAATGCTATGCTTATAAGTACGTTAAGGATTAGATGATGAAAGCACTTGAACTGGTAGGAAAGCAACAATTACAGTTTGTCGAAGTTGATCGTCCTAGAGCATCCGCATCTGAAGTATTGCTGCGTATCAAAAAAGTCGGTATTTGTGGTACCGACTTGCATTTGTATCACGGCGGCATGGACGCATCGCTACCTTTAATCATGGGGCACGAGTTTGTTGGTGTTGTTGAGCAGGTCGGCGCTGGGGTACAGACCGTACAGATTGGTCAGATGGTAGTAGCGGAGCACGTAATTGGGTGTGGCCACTGTGAGTATTGTATCGGAGGGCGAAAAAATTTATGTCTTACGCCGACGGTGCTTGGCTTACATCGCGCCGGAGCGCTGGCCGAGTACATGGTAGTGCCAGCTGAATTAGTATACCCACTGCCAAAGGGTTTGACTTACGATCAAGGAGTGCTGGTTGAGCCACTTTCAATCGCCTTGTATGGGGTACGAAAAGCTGGCGCTATCATTGGGCGAAGCGTGGCCGTGGTTGGGCAAGGGCCAATTGGTTTATTTGTGGATCAAGTGGCAAAAGCTGCCGGAGCTCGGGTATTCGGGATTGATATCATGCCAAGTCGGCTGCAGTTTGCCCTAGAACACGGATACGTCGATGGTGTGATCAATTCAGCGCACGAACATGCTGCGCAAACCTATCAAAAACAGTCAGGCGAAAGTGCTGCAGATGTGGTATTTGAGGTGGTAGGACAAGAGTCGACTATGAGGCTTGCGTTTGACCTAGTGCGACCGGGCGGGATTATTGTAGTTCTTGGGGTGTTTGAGCATGATGTTGCCGTCAGCATGATGACTATCGTAAAGCGCGAAATCCAGATTATTGGCTCGTGGACCTGCCTGAACACCTTTGAGCCGGCTATCCAGTTACTGAAAAACGACGAAATTGACACCGATCAGCTGATCAGCCATCGCTATCCGTTCAGTCAAGCCGTCAAAGCATTTCAGGATGCTTCATCTTACGCGGAAGATCGCATTAAAACTGTGATTGAGTTCCCTTAAGAACGGTGATGCAAAAGTGATGTCTAATATTCATAATGTATAAAAGATAAATAGTAATTGTTATGGTAATGCTGTAGCATTGCAGTATGCACCAACGCAAGGCCACCCTCTATTGTTTTTCTCCCCCCGTCATGTTGGCCACATTTGCGCTTGAGCTTGGTTTAGCGGTGTATGTATTATGGCGCTACCGCAGCTCATCGCCCCGTAATCTGATCGTGCTGTTGCTGATTTGCCTAGCCATTTTTCAAAAGTGTGAATTTATCGTCTGTTTGGGTGACGCCAATATTTGGTGGACCCGCCTTGGGCTCGTTGTTATTACGTTGTTGCCAGCGCTTGGTATTCACCTGGTAGCGATGATCACTGGCCGCAAGCTGTCTACTATACTAGCGTATGGCTTAGCCAGCATCATTATCGTAACTATTATCGCTGTGCCCGACTATGTTCTTGGCAGTACCTGTGGAGGAAACTATGTATTGTTCCATACCGCTTCGAATTGGGGATTGTTATTCGGCCTTTACTACTGCGGATTGCTTGGGCTCGGGATATTAGAAGCAGTACATCATCTGCAGAGTGAAGTGGTGCCGCGACTTGAGACTGCGCTGCTACGCTGGATTATCGGCGGATATGTATCGTTTTTGCTGCCGATGGGTATTGTGTATCTGATCTCGGAGCAGGCTCGGGTTGCTATTCCCTCCATCATGTGCGGTTTTGCGCTTATCCTGGCGTTTATCTTAGCCTTTCGGGTGATGCCCCTGTTGGTGCAGGCAAGGATTGATGAATAGCAGCGGATAATGTAAGACTATCGTTTATTCTGGAAAATCGAGGTTTATCGCGCACTGGCAGGTGGTTTTGTGACCGATTCCTTTGAGCTAGCGCCGCTCATTTTTGTTGATTTTTTAGATGTAACATGACCTATTCCGTACCAAAGAGAATAGTAGGTTGGTCGAGGTATTGTAAATGCTGTAGCGCCGCGTTACGATAGTAGTCTACCTTAAAGGAGGGCAGATGGAGCAAGTGCTTGAAAAAACCGATGCGGCTATTGCAAGGCAGCAGGTAGCAGAGATCGAGGACGATTGGGAGCTTGACATCAAGGCCTGTCGTCTTGACGGCCATGCTATGATGGACGGCGAACTGTGTGAGGCATGTCAGTAAAAGGTAAGTAACAGTTTAAGATTAAGAATGCGGAAAGGCCCGGAGACGGGTCTTTTTTGATGTCAGAAACAGAAGAGCTTGTTACATTTTGGCATAAATCTATACATTTTGATCGAAAAAGGCTAGAGTGATGGCGCCAAACAGATCTTTTCCAAGTTAAAAAGGGGGATTATGTGATGAAATTTGGCTTTGTGGTGCTCGTCGTCGCCCTCAGTACATCGTTTGTGCGGCCGGATCAGTCAGTGTTACAGGAGTTACGGGCGTCTGGTGGAGTGTACAACGGCTGTCCGATGGAGGGGCGCTCGAAAGATGACGGAAAGCGACATCATCTCGATACGAAGTCGAATCTGCTTAAAAATCGCTTTGAAGTGCCCAGAGAATATCGCTCGATGACCATCACACAGGTTTGCAGCCTGCCGCATGACCTTCTTGAAATTGCTGGCAGCACGCGTCTGTCATGGGGACCTGAGGCAAACCAGCAGGCCAGTGCGTCTGAACGGTTGGGCGTAGCAGTGGAAGGCTATGTTAAACGGGTGAACAAAGAGCAGCCTGAGGATTGCAACTGCCACTCTACGATCGATCGGGATTATCACCTTGTTTTGACCGATGATAGTGGCAAAATGTTGGTGGCTGAGGTAAATCCACGCTCGCTTGCGCTCAATGGCTGGAGCGGGGCGCAGTTAAAACGCCTAGCGGACCAGCATGCTCATGTGCGGGTGTGCGGCTGGCTGTTTTGGGACTCACATCACGAAGGAGCAGCATGGCGCTCGACGCAGTGGGAGGTGCATCCGGTGCTCGCCATTCAAGTTGAAGATGGAGGGCAGTGGGTTAGTGTGTGATCTCGTGGCCTCGCCGATTATTCGGCGAGGCTTTTTATATCTCAGCCAAAATGTGCTACGATTGGGTCGTGAAAAAACTGATCCAACAAAATGCACTCTACCTCGCTTTCACTCAAAGCTTAGTTGCGAGCCTCGGTAGTTTGTACTTAAGCGAAGTACAACATTTTACTCCGTGTGTTTTGTGTTGGTATCAACGCATTA
>CAZLPY010000060.1:0-5794 GCA_964561525.1 uncultured Candidatus Saccharibacteria bacterium
CTGGTAAAATCTGCCAAGATATTTGCCCAAAGCATTTGCTGGAGCGGCGTGTCACCCTTTAGCTCTACGGTGTGGGATTTTGGCCGTCGCCCACTCAGTAGCCTATCGCTTACCTCAAAACGCTTCAGGATACGTGGGCTCTCAAACCGACTTACCAAGTCGAATACCGCAAACGGCTTTTCAACCGGATGGGAGCTCCAACCGATAAATTCATTGTGGTTAAATTCGGGTAGTTCATTCCAAAATGCCACATTTTTGGCATTTTCATTCCAGCTAATCTTCCATTTGTAAGCTACAGGCGCCATTAACGTCCCCGCGTAAAATACGGGGGTTTTCCCTACGGCCATGAGGGCAAGCTGTTTGGCGAGATTTTTATCTACCGTGACTTCTTTTTTCCACTGGGTACTTTCGTTCAGGAGCCAGTTACTTGTCGTAGCAATTTCATCAAAATGAGCACGAGGAGCTACACCAAAATGGGCTAAAAGAGCAGTTAGTGCTCGTAGCCCGTAAATAACGGTCATACGAGGTTGAATATCTGCCGGGATTTTGACGTAAGAGATGGAAGACTCGACAGCTGCAGCCTCAAGCTTCCCGCCTGACGCGATAATAGCAATTTGTGCACCCCTATCCTGAGCCTCTTTCAAACAGCTCACCGTCTCTTCTGTATTTCCAGAGTGACTACTAGCAATAACCAACGTATTTGGCCCAACATATGCCGGGAGCGTATAAGTTCGCACAACTTCAAACGGAACGGTCAGCTCGCCGCCTAGCCAGGTCTTCACCTGAAGCGCCGCCAAGGCCGAGCCGCCCATGCCAGCAACAACCACCTGCAAAATGCTCCGACCATCTTGCTCGGGGTTTTTGATCTCGGCAGGAAATTGCGCCTGCCTAAACTGCGTAGCAGCCACCTCAAGCGCCCCCGCTGGGTCGCGTTGAGAAAGTACATTCATGTCGTCTAGCATTTTTGCCCCCTATTTGCTCACTTGCAAGCTTCACTTCTTATATACCCTAGGTATAATTACTCGCCGCTCGAAAGAAGTTAAGCAAGCTGAACTTCTTTACTCACTTGCTCTCATTATGATACAGTATTTAGTAAAGAAGCATAAGTAGTAACTTAGGGTGGGACCATGGATATTCAACCAACAAATCAACAACCAATTAGCGACGACCAAGAACTAGCCAAGGTACTTGCGGGTGTAACCCAGCAAGCCGACGAAGCCGCTACAGTGGCAGATACACCTGAGGCTGAAGAAACTACGCCCGTAACGACACTCCCCGATGAGCCAATTGCGCCGGCACTTCCCGAGCCAGCCGTTTCCGCTCCCCTTCCTGCCGTAGCTCCAGCTCTTAGTGGTGATCTTGAAAGCATTAAAAAAGACGCCTTAAACGAACTGCGTCCTTTGGTAGACAAACTCAATGTTGCGCCAGAAGAGAAATTCGACACTTACCTCCTTCTTCTCCGCTCCACCGACGATCAAGCGCTCATCGCCCCCGCCTACGAAGCAGCTCACGGCATTGTCGATGAAGCCCGCCGTGCACAAGCCCTCCTCGATATCATCAAAGAAATCGATTGGCTTTCGCACCCACAACAGCCAGCGGCGTAATATTCAATAGATTTTCAGAACTCCTCTCCCGCCCTTCGACGGGAGAGGCTGCTTGCCTACCTTTCTATAGTTAAATGAAAAACATATTATGTCAATAACAAGGCTGGTAGAATCAGACCACTAACCTGAAATGATAATTAATTCCTAGAAAATGACGCAGGGCACACCGGAAGACCGGTGTGCCCATTGTACGACTAACGCTGCGACAGACTCTGCTGCAGCACGACGATCACGAGTTCGATCCTCCTGACGTCATCCTCCAACAACTCCGCGACTCCTACGGCATCTTCCTGAGCCTGCAGCCACGCCGCGGCCTCTTCAGCCTTGCTCCGCAGAGCACTCTGACTAGCCGCGAGTCGCTCCGACAGACTCGTCAGAGTTTCCGACGAGTCTTCCGCCAGAACTTCCGGCAGCTTCTCCACCGGAGGGAGCTCCGACAGGGCAAGCTGCCACACTGGCGATGAGCCTTGGCCGGTGGTGTTGTTCACGAGCTCCTCGGCCTTGAGAGCCTTGACGATCACGTTGATGTAGTGATCGGTCGCCGCCGGAACGAGGTCCTTCACCACTCCGGACAGACTGCCACGAAGTTCACCCGTCGGAGCCTTCTCGCGCAAGCGCGCCAGAAAGTCTTCGCGGCCAGCAGTTGAGCCAGCTCGAGTGAGTGCGGTTTTCAGATCCATCAATGCCGCCTTCTTCTAGATTCGGACAATATAGATTTTAATATATAGTAGATATTATGTCAATATGTGCATAGTATGTGCTTGTTTTATCCGCTAACTTTTAGTACAGTAGCAAAGGCAAAAACCGTTATCACTGAACAGGTGGAAGGAATGCAGGAACGCTGGAACGGCGTCGAGCGCACGGTACCCGCAGCAACCCCGGGAGTAGCACCTCCCCAAGGAAAGGTCACCTGTGCTCATGTAGCACTGGCAAGCCTTATCGCGTCTGCTGCGGCCAGGTTCTGCACCGTGCCGAGCGCGTCACCATTCCCAAGTAGTAAACATGCCACTCTGCCGAAGGGCGCCACACTGGCGCTCTTCGGCAGTTCGTCTTACAAAGATAGCTATTATAAATCACTTATCGATAAACAAAAAACAGCCCTCAAACTGAAGGCTGTTTTGTCGTTGTCGGGACTTTACATCATCCCCATACCAGGCATGCCACCGCCCCCTGCCATTGGTGCTTCTGGCTCCGGCACTTCTACTACTAGTGCACCCATGGTTGCCGCGGTTGACGCAATCGAAACGGCGTTTTGCACGGCTTCCTTGGTTACCTTAACAGGGTCGATCACCCCTGCTTTTTTCACATCAACAAGGCCTTTTTCGGGAGACATAACATTAATACCAAGCCCTGGTTTACTTGCCTCAACCTGTGCAAGCAAGGCTTCACTATTGAGCCCAGCATTTGCGGTAATCTGCAAGAATGGTTGCTTTAATGCATTCTTCAAGATTTGGCGACCAGCGCTAATGCTATCCGCGCCATCGGCTTTAATAGTTGCAGAAAGATTCACAAGCGTGACGCCACCACCGGCAACAATACCTTCGGCAAGCGCTGCTTTTGTGGCAGCTACAGCATCATCAACGCGGAATTTCTTTTCGTCGATGGCGGTCTCGGAAACGCCACCTACTTTAATAACGGCAACCTTACCGCTTAGGGCAGCTGCACGTTTTTCGTACTGCTCTTTGTCGTACTCAGATGCGGCGTTATCTGCCTGTGCGATAATTTGCGTAATACGCGCTTTTACCCCAGCAGTCTTGCCAGCACCTTCAATAATAGTCGTTTCGTCCTTGCCAACAATTACCTTACGGGCACTTCCAAGCACCTCTAGGCCGACATTTTCAAAGGTCATGCCTTGATCATCACTAATAACCGTTGCACCGGTTAGAATTGCAATGTCCTCAAGGATTTCCTTGCGGCGATCACCGAAGGCAGGTGCTTTTACAGCAACCGTGTTAAATACACCCTTTAATTTGTTGAGTACAAGGATACTAAGAGCTTCGCCCTCTACTTCGTCTGCAATAAGTACAACGTCTTTTTTGCCCGCCTGCGCCAATTTTTCAAGCATCGGCAAGAATTCTTGTACACTACTGATCTTTTTGTCAGTAATAAGAATAGCTGGCTTTTCGTACACTGCTTCTTGGCGATTTACATCTGTTACAAAGAAAGTACTTACAAAACCACGGTCAAGCGAGAAGCCTTCTACCACTTCAGCTTCAAGCTCAAGCCCTTGGCCAGCCTCTACAGTAACTACACCGTCTTTGCCAACTTTTTCAATCACACTAGCAATTAGCTTACCGATCGTTTCATCACCAGCGCTAATTGTCGCAACCTCGGCCACACGGGCACTTTTACCCTCGACACTTTCGCTTAACTTATCGAGTTTCGCTATCACTTCGGCGCCAGCGGCCTCAATTCCCTTGCGAAGCTCTTGCGGATTGTGACCAGCCGCAATTAGGCGATTAGCCTCTTTCAAAATACTGTAAGTCAGCACCGTTACTGTAGTGGTTCCGTCACCGGCCACCTTATTCAGCTTGCTCGCAGCCTGCTTAATAAGTTCAGCACCAACTTTGTAGCCAAGCGTTTCATCATCATTCTCCGGAAGATCCACACTTTCAGCCACCGTCACACCATCGTGAGTAACCGTTGGACCACCATAACCCTTGGCAATCACCACGTTACGACCCTTTGGCCCATAGGTTACCTTCACCGCATCGTACAGTGCCTTCGCTCCGCCCAGCACACGCTGGCGAGCATCATCATCATAAAAAACTTTTTTAGCCATTTCTATCCTTTCATTAGCTTTATTAGAGAATCGATGAATACTTTATTTTAAAGAGCTCTCGTTTCCGAGAGTTTCTCGCTCAATCCCCTGGCGAGAAACGTGCTCTTAAAATAAATGTATTCGGAGAGCCGAACTACAATTACACAGTCGCTAGAACGTCCTCTTCCTTAACAATCAAATACTCAACCCCATCAACCTTAAGGTCAGTAGTTGAATATTCCTTATAAATAATCTTGTCACCAACCTTAATTCCCTTTACATCCGGGCCCACGGCCTTCACCACAGCCAGTACAGGCTTTTCCTTGGCATTATCGGGCAAATAGATGCCGCTCGCTGTTTGAGTCTTGGCTTCATCACGTACCGCCACCACGCGATCCGCCAGAGGTTTAATCGGTGTACTCATAAAATCTCCTCCGTTTTATTTACGTGATTTAATTGTAAATCAAAAAATTAGCACTTGCAAGGCTTGAGTGCTAATTTATTATTCTCTTGAAAGGACTGTGCGAATAGATCGCAAGCATTAATTTAATGAAGATTTAATCCATGTATGATTTACTTCAAAAGTCTCAGATGCGAAAGGATGTCCGAAATGCGACAACGCATTACTCCACCCTCAAGCTGCACCTGCAGCTGCTGCGGCGACAAACACTGCGGCAGAAGTGACGAGGGCTGTTTCGAGGCGTCGAGAAAGAAGTAAACACTGGAACCGGAGGGCCAACTCGCTCTCCGGTTCCAGATATACCCCTCTTCCTATACAATATGATTATGCCTATACGTTTTGCCGAAAGTAACAACAGTCGAGACTGGAATCAAAAAGTATTAGAGAATCCCGATGGTGGCAATATTCTTCAAGGTATTGAGTTTGCCGAACAAAAGCAGCAAGATGGCTGGACACCGCGGTTTATTTTAGCCGATTCACTGGCCATTACCGTGCTCGAGAAATCTATTTTTGGCCTTGATAAACTTTGGTATATTCCAAAGGGACCCGGCGTTACTTCAATCCGCCAGCTTGATGATCTGCTCCCAGAGCTTCGTGATTTTGCGGAAAAAAACAACGTGTTCCTTGTAAAAATCGAACCCGAACTTATAGCTCAGGATGAAACACGTGCAGATCTATTAAAACTTGGCCTCATAAAAACGCGCCCTATTCAGCCAAATTGGTCTACTATTTATGTGGATTTACACGACGATCTTGAAGCCATTCTAAAGAATCTACCGCAAAAAGGCCGCCATGCCATCCGCCGAGCCGAGCGAGATAGCGTAACCGTAAAACGAGTTCCGGCAAATACCAAAAACTGCAAACTCATGTACGATCTTTTAAAAGACACAGCCACCGGCGCTGGGTTTGGCATTCGCTCAAGCAATTACTACAACGGATGCAATTTATTTTGGAACAACAGCAACATTA
>CAZLPY010000061.1:0-5766 GCA_964561525.1 uncultured Candidatus Saccharibacteria bacterium
ATCTGATATATCTCGTCCGTATTATCTGGAGACATTTCGTTTCGGATTTCGGATTTCGGATTTCGGATTTTGCGATAGGTATATCGCATCCGGACCGGTTGCAGCTTGATAGTGATGCCACGTTCGCGCTCGATGTCCATTGTATCAAGCAACTGCTCTTTCATATTGCGCTTTTCAATTGTCCCTGTCATTTCCAAAAGCCGGTCAGCTAGGGTGGACTTACCGTGATCGACATGGCTAATTATGCAAAAATTTCTGATTTTATTCGTATTCATGACCTATTACCTTGTTTTCTATGCCGCAAGTTATCTTCGCAAATTTCGATTTGGGCTAGTCGCGTAGCATGTCTAACAAAGGGCTTGATAAGGTTGGTAAATTGCGATAAACTCACCGCCTCATTGACATTAAGCCTCCACAAATCATGGTTATATCGAGTTCCGTCAGGTCTAACATCTCGCTTAACACCTATTCTTCGCAATTTCGCGATAATTCCATGGTTATTGAGATAATCAGTGATCCAAACCAAAATTTCGTAATCGTAAGAATCAAGTTTAAAACGCGCCCTTCCTTGGTTAAGGAAAAAACTACCCTCTGCATCAACATAACCTGCCGCAAAAGCCGCTGCTGCACGAGTGTCTTTTATGATCCATTCGGGCACTCCATTTCCCTTCGGTAATAAAAAATCAAATGTGCGGTTTAAATAGCAATTTATATTTGTACTCAAGACTCCTTGTGATTGGCTCACCCGCCCATATTGTCCAAACAATGATTGAATAACATCAATCTGAACCTGTTGCGTTGTATTACAACGGACTACAATTAATTCAGATTTTTGGCTTGTTTGATATACATTTAGATCTCCTAATCGAAATCCGATCATATATGCTTTTTCAGCAGAATCTCCAGAGAAAGAATATTTACTATACCTCATTCGGGCCGCCGATTGCGAACGTTCTGGAATGTTGTATTCGCGAATCCGAGTACGGACGGTTATTGGATCGCAGCAATACAGTTTGGCAATTGCGATAGGTGATTTTTTCTCCTGAACATACAGACGCTCTAAATCATCATGCGGAATAAATATTTTTAGTCTTCCCATATTAGTAGTATATCAATTTAAGATTGTTTGCGCGATGATACAAAAGTTTCGGATGTGGTTCACGGGTTTACGGGGTTAAAAATGCGGTGAGTTGGCCTTCTTCAAGGGTAATTCTTGTTATTTTACCAGAAAATTTGCTTTGTATCAATGTAGTGAGTTCACGTGCAAGTTGCTCGCGCAACGCTGTAGTGGCCAGAGGCAAAGCTCGCACACCGGTGATAGTGACATCATCAACCTCGATGGTGATTTTTCCGTCCTGCACCTTCGGCGTAAATTTGATTACAATCGGAAGTTTTAATGGACTAGTCAGCGATCCCTCTAGTGTAATGCCCGAGGCATGAATTGCCCCATGCAAATCTTCAATTGAGCTGGTATGCAAACTAGCGAGTGTCGTGTTCAATTCATCGTCGCGTAAATGTACCGTATACTCACCGTCAGATGGGACCAAGTTGCCATTTGGGAGTGAATGGATACCCGGCAGATTGAGTGCTGAAAGCGAGGCAGCTCCCGGCACCGCGTGATATGGCCGCGCTACAATCCAGATTACTACAGCACCAATCACCAGTACGACAATACTGATAGCAAGAATCAATGCTGGGCTACACCAACCAGACCCTTGCCGACTGCCTATCTGATCAAAAAACGTCTCATCGTCTGCATTAGGATGTTTGGTGACCATCGGTCTTTTCGCCTTTGAAATTTTTCAACCACCTTAGTTCATCCATCTGCATGACGTAGGCAAGGATCAAGTAGACCATAACACCGACACTGGCACTAACAGCTCCTTGAATAGCCAAACGAATGATAGTATTGGTACCGATGCCGGTAAAGGTGATTGGGAGTTGATTGATGTGCAGGCCCTCGCCAACTAAACGAAGCGTCATCCAGGTCATAAATCCAGCCACCAAGGCAGATAGTGCCGAGGTCAATCCACTTTTCCACACCTCCTGCAAATTGCCTTTCCATGCGGGGGGCAGCCACAGTAAAAGCAACATGGCTTGCAGCCACATCCCGGCTGAATACGCAGTGGCAAGGCTGGCCACATCATTATGATTTACTAATGAAAAGTACGCTGACATCGGCAACGTAATGGCCAGTACAATCGTCAGCGTCGTGGCAATAATGCTGGCGATCATCGGGCGCCTAGTATCCTGCATGGCGTAAAATCCACGGGCCAAAATAAACACAAAGGCCTGGGCGGTGAAAGATATAGTGAACCAGGCGATGGTGTGAATGGTGCGGATGGTATCATCCCAACTGATGTTGTGGCCAAGGCCAATATAAAGCCGGGTAATCTGAGCACGTAGTACAAATACCAAAACCGTTAACGGTATCACGGTGAACAAACTGACCCGCAGTGTACGATGCAAATAGTATTGGAACGTTTGATTATCATGATTGGCTACTGCCTCAGAAAGCGTCGGGAAGACCGCTGTCGCAAGGGAGGCGCCAAAGATAATAGCTGGCGTGGTCTGCAAATCGTTGCTCAGGGAAAAAATGGTCAAAGCACCAGGGTGTAGCGAGCTCGCGAGCACCGTAAAAACTAATAATGCAACCTGGGTCATGACCAGCGAAAACGTGCGAGGCACGGTCAGTCGAATAATGCGCCCGACCAGGGCATCTCGCAAATGCACTCGCGGACGAATGCGAAACTTCATCGTAAGCAGCGTCGGCACTTGTGTCAAAAAATGCAGAAGTGCGCCAATAACCACCGACCAGGCCACGCCCTCCGCCCCAAACCGAGGCAGTAATATAGCTCCGCCAATAATTGCCAGGTTGTAGATGAGCGGAGCGATGCTATAGCTAAAAAAGCGCTTGTGGGCGTTTAGCACGGCCCCAGCGATGTACGACAACGTAAAAAAAAGCGGCGAGAGCAACATGATACGGGTTAAGTGCACCGTCTGGCGCTGCTGCTCCACCGAAAAGTTATGGACTAAAATCGGCACAGCTGCTGGCGCTACAAGCCAGATAATGATGATGCCGAGCAACACCAGTACCAGTAAATTTCCAAGCAGCGTGTTCGCCAAACGATCAGCACCTGGTTTCCCTTGATCCTTGAGCGTCTCGGTGTATACCGGGATAAAGGCGGACGAAATGGCGCCTAAAATGAGAATGTTGAAAATTAAATCGGGCAGACGAAACGCAGCGTAGTAGGGATCGAGCTGCGCCAACGCATGAGCTTGACTGGCTAGTAAAATATTACGTAGCAGCCCTAAAACATTACTGAAAAATAAGGTAATAACCAGTAAAACAGTGGCAGATCGAAGCCCGTGCTTTCCATGAACCGCAGATTTAAATCGCTCTACCATGACTTTCTAGACCTTGATCCTTAAACAGGCTATTTAGACCTTGTTGTATTGTAGCTCATTTTCAGGACTGCTGTAACCCTTGTGGGGCAGCCTGATTAATCAAGGCCTCAAAGGCGGTTCGGTCAAGTGACTCATCTTTGAGTAATCGTTGCGCTAGTGTATCGAGAACGGAGCGATATTTTTTTAAGATGGCGCGCGCTTTGGTTTGGGCTTCAGAGATAATGCGCAACACCTCAGCGTCAATCTGTGCCGCAACTTCCTCCGAGTAATTGCGCTGCTCCGAAATCTCGCGACCAAGAAAGATCATCTCCTCATGCTCACCAAAGGTGCGAGGCCCCAGTTTTTTACTCATGCCGTAACGCGTGACCATGTCACGGGCAATTTTCGTGGCGGTTTTCAGATCGTTCGAAGCACCCGTGGTAATCTCTTTAAAAATCAGCTCCTCTGCCACCCAACCACCAAGCAATACCACTAGATTTGCCTTAAAGTGACCTTCACTCATATAGTGACGATCATCTGGTGGATTGGTCAGAGTGTAGCCGCCGGCCATACCGCGCGGAATGATGGTAATCTTTTCCACCTCATCGGCTTCCGGCAATGCGTGCGCCAGCACGGCGTGACCGCCTTCGTGATAGGCCGTCATGGTGCGTTCTTTTTCAGAGTATTTGTGCGATTTGCGCTCTGGACCCATCGAAACCCGCTCTACCGCCTCTTGCAGTTCGCGCTGGGTAATCGTCTTGTGGCCTTCGCGTACGGCCAAAATTGCCGCTTCGTTAATCACATTTTTTAAATCCGCGCCGGAGAATCCAGTAGTAACCCCGGCCAAACGGGTCAAATCAACCTCTTTGGCCAGTGGCTTGTTGCGACTATGTATTTCAAGCACCGCCTCACGCTCTTTCTTATCAGGCAGGTTAATGATCACCCGCCGATCAAACCGGCCCGGTCGGAGCAACGCTGGATCAAGCACATCAGGACGGTTGGTTGCACCCATTATAATGACGTTTTCATCGGTCTCAAAGCCATCCATTTCAACCAATATCTGGTTGAGAGTTTGCTCACGCTCGTCATGACTGCCGCCGAGCCCCGAGCCGCGCTGGCGGCCGATTGCATCGAGCTCATCAATAAATACGATACAGGGACTGTTACGCTTTGCTTTTAGGAACAAATCCCGCACACGGCTCGCTCCCACTCCCACAAACATCTCCACAAATTCACTAGCCGACATGGCGAAAAACGGTACTTTGGCTTCACCGGCGACCGCCTTGGCTAACAGCGTTTTGCCGGTCCCAGGCGGCCCAACGAGCAGCACCCCTTTCGGAATCTCGGCGCCAATTGCTTTAAACTTTTGCGGATTGCGTAAAAAATCAACCACTTCTTCAAGTTCTTGCTTGGGCTCAATCAAACCTGCGACGTCCTTGAATGTAGTGACTTTGTTGCCTTCATAGGCTCGTACCCGTGATTTGCCAAACGACATCGCTTTCATGTTGGAACCCTGGGCTTGGCGCATCATCAGGTAAAAGAAGGCAATGATGAGCAGTACCGGCACAATGGTGGTTGCGAGTGAAATCCACAGCCCAGAGTTGTTGCTGGGGCGAATTTCGATAGTGGTTTTGTCCGAAGTGATGTCGTAATCTTTTAAGGCGGCGGTTGTTTCTTTTTTCGCGGTGATGCGGGAGTCATCTTTTAATAACGCTTCAACCGTATCATCACCGATCACCGTAACGCGTTTGACGTTCCCATCTTTAATTTGGTTTGAGATCTCGGAAATCGGCACTTCACGAGTGGTACTTTTACGCGGCAGGAAAAAGCCGGAAAGAGCCACTAAAATGACGATGCCTAAAATAATGTAGACCGCGTTCCGCGAGCATGCACCTTTCACGTTTTTCTCCTCTTTTACTCACAATTTCGATTCAATGGTAGCACAAAAAGCTGCCTTAGTAAACGCGTCTTTAAGCACGGCAGCCGATACATACAGACTAGGCGTTGATACAGACGAGCAATACACATGCTTAGCCAGTTGAAGATACCCCCAAGGACTAAAGTTCGCTCAAAGCATATTAAGAAAGCGCCGCATGAATTGCGGCGCTGAAGTGCACTGATTGACTTTTAACGGGATCTCTTGCCGCTTCCGTAGCTTCCCGGGACGATTCGGATCGTGTCCTGCTTGGGAAACTTCGGCAAACATTTGACGTGGCAATACCCCTTGTCTGCGGCCTCGATGTGCTCAGGGTTGTAAATCTCAAGGTAATACGCCGGCTTACCTTTCTCGCAGGCCCCGCCACAAAAATGACAATTTCTTGCAACGCGGAGGAAGGGATAGCGGATTTTTACAAGGATGTCTTCGCGTTTCATAGGACT
>CAZLPY010000062.1:0-5694 GCA_964561525.1 uncultured Candidatus Saccharibacteria bacterium
TTCGCGATAGCTCCTTGATCGCTATTGCCCTTATTGAGGCTGGTGAGGAGGAGTTTGCTCGTGAAATAATCGAAGGTATTTTAGGGTTATTGCAGAGAGATCAAGAGAAAATTCGTGAAGTTATCCGGTCTGGCAAACCGGTAGGAAATGAATGGAATGCTCAGTTGATTCACCCTGTTTACAAAACCAACGCGCAGGAACTCGATGTAGAGTGGGGTTGGAGGCAAAATGATGCCATAGGAAATTTGCTTCAAGCTGCCGGTATGTTAGGCTTAGCCAGCGATTATCAAAGCCTAGTTAGTGACTTAGTGAAGTACCTTGAGGTGGTTCAGTATTGGGAAAAAGACAATGGAATTTGGGAATGGACCCAGCAGGTGCAAAAGAATACTATTCTGAGTTGCACAGCTGGCCTGAAGGCTGTAGCAGATTATGTCGAAGTGCCAGAAAGCTTAATTACCATTGGATATGACACAGCAAAGCAGATTGAAGGCCATAGTGACCTAAGGTATTTTGATCTTGCCCATCTTAACCCTTTCATGCTCGGAGAGCTCGCTGATCCTAGAATTATTGCGGAAATTGAGCACGAGTTGGTTAGGGATCATGGTGTTATTCGCTATCATGGTGACCACTATATGAGTGGTGGAAAAAATCACGAAGCCGAGTGGGTGCTCGGTTTTCTAATGCTTGGTCATGCTTGTGTAGCATGTGAGGATATTGATAAAGCACAAGATTATTTGGACAAGGTTAATAGTTTGCGGGTGCACAATGATATTCCCGAAGCTTACATTTATCAAAATGGACAGTATGTCCCTGGTGAACATACGCCACTTTTATGGTGTCATGCCTTGGCCCTTTCCTTACAGCGAAAAATAGATCAGAGGCGAGAGGTGGAGGAAAGCCAGAAAACTGGCTAGGTAGATGCATGCAGATCAACGGTAGAGTCATTCCGTTGCAAAAGAGAATGTTTAGAGGTCCAGCAATCTTGATAATAAGTGACTTATATTGGATTTAGCTGCATAATTGTAGGAATAATTTATTGATGAAAAAATATTTGCTCTATCAATCTAGTGCTGATCTCATTTCAAGCCATTGATCCACTCATTACTATATGCAGCTACCTCTTCCCAGCCTAGCTGGCCGCAGATGAAGTGGGTTCGTCCGGAAAATTGTTTGAACTGTTTTTGACTACCCACATCTCTGTAGGCCTGATAGTTTTTCTTATTAAGTGAGGGAGGAACGAGATGGTCCTTTTCGCCGGCTATGAATAATAATGGATTATGCGGCTTTTTGAAATCGATTTTCCCATCCTTTCCGATGCTACTCCGCGCAATATTCCTGCTTTCGGGAACGGCGTAGTTTTCAAATGCAACTTTGGTCTCGTCCAGAGTCATACCATTACAAAATGCATAATGAAACCAATCGAGGGTAGGTAGAAAAACTGAGTTACCTTTGAGGGGGTTAATGATGGGAAAGTTAGCTTTAAGAAAACTCAAATCAAAGCTTATAATTCCTTTGGGAGGGGCAGAATCGATACAGATACCAGCGGCTCCCTTGTCCATCTCAATTAATTTTTGCACGATCAACCCTCCCATTGAATGCCCGATTAAGATTGGCTTCCCGGGTAGCGTATCAATGAAAGTGCTCAAGCTTTTTGTCACGGTATCTAAGCTGAGTGAGCCCAATTTTTGGTTTATTTCCTGACGTAGCGCAACTGGGTCACCTTGGTGAAATGGATATGCCGGCGTATAGCACTGGTATCCTTGCTGGTCAAAATAGTGCACCCAACCTTCCCAACTTTTGGGATTCATAAAGAGCCCGTGAATGAACACAACTGATTTTGTCATGCTTTTACGATATCAAATTATGTGATGCGCATACACCATGCGATTGGATTTGTGCATAAGAAATCAAGGAGCTGCCTTTAAAAAAAAGAAGCGCCCGGGTGCAAATTGCACACCCGAGCGCCAATAGACTCAGCAGGGAAGCCCGCCGCGTCTTACGTCCCGCCCCAGATCACGTGCCACGTGACGCCGGTGGCTGTGTTCATGTATGTGGTGTCGGTCCTGCCGTCCGGAAGCGGCGTGCTGCTAACTACCACGACGTCCGCGGAAGCCGCGGTTGAGGATAATGACATCATCGCCGCTGCCATGGTGACAGTAAGCACCAAACAAACGAAAAGACGCTTCATTTAGAAACGTCCCCCTTTCTATCCGGACGTGGATTGCCCGAATTGATTACATTGTAACTCAAAAACTCATCTTTGTCAATAGTTGAGCTGAGCAGGCTGTTGACATTTGGCAAATTCAGTTACAATACAGATAATAGAAAAAAAGGAGGGGTAGCAGTGAAACGAATGGACGAATCGAGTCATGTGAATCACGTTGGGGTGGCGGTGTTAGTGTTTTTGTTAGGGGGCATTGTGGGCTATTACGTTGGTTCGGCGTACGAAGCGGATAATCAAGGCCAGGTTCAGTACGATCAGAGTGTTTTTTATGGATTACATAAAAAGGCGGTAAAAACTGCCACACCTGCGGTCAGTCCAACGACGGTTAAGCCTGCGACGACTTCGACAACCGTCACCCCGGCTGTAAGTAGCAGCACGACGAGCGCTGCTTCCACGTCTACCTCCGGCTATTAGCAATTGTTGAGGCTTGAGGTAAGCAAATGGCATCGCACCTAAATTCGTGCTTTGACATTGACCAAAAAATGCTTGACAGGTAAAGCCCCATTGTGATATTATTGACGAGGTGGTTAGCGTCATCAGACGTTAATTATTTATGAAAAGGCGCGTATTGTATATGCGAATGGACAAGTCAACAAGGTATAGCGGGATGGGCTAAACCAAGCTTCGCGAAGGCTTGTTTGCACTATCCGCTTGCCAAAAGCGGCTTTTTTGTCGCCAAATGCTAGTGATTCTTCGTCCTTAGCTCGAGCAACTTTCGTGCTCGTTGTCCCGCTCAGACGGGACTGCCTGTGCCGAAAGATTGCATTTGAGCAGCGGACTCGAAGTCACCACGCGATGCTAGATATGAGTTTCGGTTGATAACCTGCCGAACATCCACATAGCACGGGAATTCATATTCTGGCGAGCACGTTCATTAATAATTCAACCAACGAACACATGTATTGTTTAGTAATTTCATCATGCGTGTGTTCAAATGCTGTTACATGTAAGTCCTTACGTGTTGCAGCAGAAGATAAGTAGGCTAGCCGTCTACTGAGTCTTCATTCTTCCGACAGTAGTGTAGTGTTAACGACTACAATACTGGAAAATATCATTGATCATGCTTATTTCTGTGCTGATACTGGTCAATTGATAATTTCAAACCAAAAAACAACAATGTCTGATGGTATAACGGTAAAACGTTGTAGCCAATCATGACGTGTCAAGAGTATAGCGTGGGAACCTCTAGCTTGGTTTATCCAAGCGTGGAGTTCCTAGCAAACAGCGAAGCTGTTACCTCGGATGTGTCTATCAGTTTTTCTGTAAGATACGTCCGATGTTAACAGTCTCTCGCTAGCGTGATTGTGTTTGCTTAAGCTCGTTTAGTCGGGCAGAGCAGATGCTAGTGATCCTCGCTCGGCCAATTCTGGTGACTTCCATGCTCGTTGTCCCACTTATTGTGGGACTACCTGCGCTGAAAGATCACCTTGAAATGGCGAGCGTCGGAGTCACCACGCGATTTAAAGTGACGAAAGCGCATATGGTGGATGCCTTGACTTGTAATGCTGAAGAAGGACGTACGAGGCGACGATATGCTTCGGGGAGGCGCCAACGAGCCGTTGATCCGGAGATTTCCGAATGGGGTAACCCTTCGTCCATTGGACGAAACTCCACTTTGAATATATAGAAGTGAGAGAAGGCAGCTTGCGAACTGAAACATCTTAGTAGCAAGACGAACAAAAAGTAACGAACGATTTCCTGAGTAGTGGCGAGCGAAACGGAAAGAGCCTAAACCATTTTCTTTTAGATTATGGGGTTGCAGGGCAGAGACTGGATTTATCCGAGAAGTTTAACAAAATTGGTGTATAGCTAAAGGTGCCTGGAAAGGCCAGCCATAGAGGGTGATAGCCCCGTCAGCGAAATATACCAGTCTTCTTGGTCTTTGTACCTAAGTACCACAGGGCACGAGAAACCCGGTGGGAATCTGGGTCGGTCACGACCTAAGGCTAAATACATTACAAGATCGATAGTGAACGAGTACCGTGAGGGAAAGGTGAAAAGAACGCCGCAACGGCGTGTGAAATAGTACCTGAAACCATATTGCGTACAAGATGTGGGAGCACTATGCGTGCGTAGCACGCAAACCGTTAACAATTCACTGTTAACAGTTAACAGAAAAGGATTATTCCTTAAATAGTTAATTGTTAATTGTTGCGAGTTAATTGTCTGCGCGCTGTGCACGCAGTGTGACCGCGTGCCTTTTGTAGAATGAGCCAACGAGTTAGCTATGTATGGCAAGGTTAAGCTTTTAATAAGTGGAGCCGTAGCGAAAGCGAGTCCTAACTGGGCGTTAGTCGTACATACTAGACCCGAAACCAGGTGACCTACCCATGGTCAGGGTGAAACCCCGGTAATTCCGGGGTGGAGGCCCGCACACGGCAACGTTGAAAAGTTGCGTGATGAACTGTGGGTAGCGCAAATATTGCAATCGAACCTGGAAATAGCTGGTTCTCCTCGAAATATATATAGGTATAGCCTGTCGTGCTGATACGAAGAGGTAGAGCACTGGTAGGGCCACTCGACCGTGAGGTTGGGAAACCCTGATAAACTCCGAATTCTTCGTAATGTAGCGGCAGAGTCAGACGGTGGGGGCTAAGCTTCATCGTCGAAAGGGAAACAGCCCAGACCATCAGCTAAGGTCCCTAATTATCGCTTAAGTGGAAAAGGAAGTGGAGTTCCCAAAACAACCAGGATGTTGGCTCAGAAGCAGCCATCATTTAAAGAGTGCGTAATAGCTCACTGGTCTAGTTAAGGAATTCTGCACCGAAAATGTAACGGGGCTCAAAGCGATAACCGAAGCTATGGATTCTTCGCCGAGGACTTTAGATGGATAAGTCGCGCCCATCCTACGCTCCCTTGAGGGAGCTACGGAGGGCATCCTTCGCTAGGCAATGAATTTAACAAATTCAGTGTCGAACATAAGTGAAGAGTGGCTTGCCGTCCGAAGCCTCTGGCGAAGGATGGTAGAGGAGCGTTCCATGCTGCTGTGAAGCCATACCGTAAGGAGTGGTGGAGTGCATGGAAGTGAGAATGTTGGCATGAGTAACGAATTATGCGTGCGAGAAACACGCACACCGCAAGAGCAAGGTTTCCTGGGCCACGATAATCGTCCCAGGGTTAGGCGGTCCTAAGCCGAGGCTTTCAAGCGTAGGCGATGGACAGCAGGTTGATATTCCTGCCCTTGTATTAGTTAGGTTGGCGTGACGCCTCCGATGGGTCTGTTGATGTGCATGGTTGCTGATACAGATGAGTAGGAGGACAAGAAAAGCGTCCTGCCGTTAAGCTAATACAATCCGTACCGCAAACCGACGCAGGTGCTTAAGTCGAGTAGACTAAAGGTGATCGGAAGAACCCTCGTTAAGGAACTCGGCAAAATAGCGTCCGTAAGTTCGCAATAAGGACTGCCCAGCTAGTCTGGGCTACAACAAAAGAGATCAAGCGACTGTTTAGCAAAAACTTAGCTCCCTGCC
>CAZLPY010000063.1:0-5603 GCA_964561525.1 uncultured Candidatus Saccharibacteria bacterium
ACTAGTGATCCTTCGCTTGACCTGCTCTATCGATTTTCCGGCTCGTCGCCAGCCTTTCTTTAGCAGAAAGATCTGGCGTCCTGCGCCGAAACTCGCCTTGAGCTGGCAAGCTCGGAGTCACCACGCGGGGTAACATGTTCATCGGCGAACACCACCACACAATTGACGAAAAAGGGCGGTTGGCACTACCGGCACGGTTCCGTGCCGCATTTGCTGATGGCGCTGTGGTCACTCGTGGTCTTGATGGGTGTTTGTTTGTCTACACCAAAGATCAGTGGGCGGTGCTCGCGGAGAAGTTAGTCAACTTACCCCTAAGCCAAAGCGACGCTCGCAAGTTTGCTCGACTGATGCTGGCCGGAGCGTTCGATGTTGAGTTAGATAAACAAGGCAGAATTAATATTCCGGCGACGTTGCGAGGCTTTGCCGACCTAACATCAAATGTAGTTGTTGCAGGTTTGATGGATCGATTGGAAATTTGGAATGTGACCGGCTGGACCAAGCAGCAGACTGAAGCGGGAGCACACAGTGAAGAAATCGTGGGGAACTTATTGGACTTTGGCATCTAAATGATAAATAATTTTAAATTTTTAATTTTAAATTTTAAAACATAAGACAACGTTTTATTTTAAAATTTAAAATTGGGATTTTAAAATTTGAGGGGCGTATACGTTAGGATTGGATGTCATGGTAAATAAGCTGCATGATGCATCATCGCACCCTCATATTCCGGTACTTTTACACGAGGTGGTTGAATGGGCAAATCTGAAACCAGGTGGCATATGCATTGATGCCACGGTCGGGTTTGGTGGTCATGCGGCGGCTCTGATTCCGCGTATTATGCAGGGCGGCCGATACATCGGGATTGATAAAGATGAACGCGCTATTAGCGCAGCTCGCCCACGGCTTCGGGGATTTGGTGAAGCAGTAATGCTCCTTCAGGCTCGGTTTAGTGAGATAGAGCGTGTTGCACGTGAAAACGAGGTGGGTAAGGCGGATTGCATTTTGTTTGATTTAGGGGTCTCATCACCCCAGCTCGATGATCCGGCGTATGGCATTAGTTTTGCTTCTGAAGGCAATTTGGACATGCGTATTGGCATGAACAGTACCTTAACAGCACGAGAGATTATTAATCATTGGTCAGCGCAGCTGCTAGATCAGTTATTTACGCAGCACGGGCAGGCGGCGGTGCATCGGCTGGTACGTGCGATTAGCGCGGAGCGTCAGATAAGGCCGATCGACACCGTTGAGCAGCTACGTGTCATTATTGACCGAACGGTACCGAAAGCACCTGGTATCCATCCGGCCACGGGAGTGTTTCAAGCGCTGCGAGTTGCAGTCAACGATGAGGAGGGGGAACTGAACAGAGGATTGGAACAAGCAGTCACCTTGCTAAAAGACGGGGGACGACTGCTGGTTATCAGTTTTCATAGCGGTGAGGACCGGCTAGTTAAAAATTTTTTGCGTAATGAGCGGGATGGTTGTATCTGCCCATCGGAATTTCCTGTGTGTCAGTGCGGTCACCACCCTCGCGTTAAAATTTTAACCAGTAAGCCGATAGTGCCGGGCGCAACAGAAGTGGGGCAAAATCCACGCAGCCGCAGCGCCAAGATGAGAGTGGCAGAAAGGGTAGAAGTTAGAAGTTAGGATTTGGAATTTAGGCATGTTTCGAGAGGATATTTAAAGATAGCTAAATTCTAGATTCCAAATTCTATATTCAGATTCTAGGAGGGATGTAAACAGATGGGTAGAGCAGTAGTATATACAGGTTCGAGATCGTACCGACGGGGGCATAGACGCTCAACGGTGCGTGAATCGTGGTATGTTGGAGCAAATGCATTTAAATTTGTGACGATTGCCGCAGTCGCGGTGTTAATGGGAATGTACATCACCACCAACGCTCGAAATGCTCAGTCAAAGGCCATGGTGCGAAAATTATCCCAAGATCAATCCGATTTGCAGACCAAGTTGGATGAGTTAAACGTTGAATCAGCCCGCAGCGGGAACGCTGAGAATTTGAATAAACAGGCTGGGGATTTAGGGCTAGTAAAGTCTACTTCCGAAACGAGCGTGAACAGCAAGTGATGTGACGCGCACACTGATAGTTCGGTGCGTCGATGCAACACTCGTAGCGCCCTTTTTTTAAGCGGGATGAGTCAGTATGTTTGTACGAATGAAAGGCCAGCAATGAGCTTGTTTCAGGCCCAAAAAGGCACTACCGATCCGAGTAAACGAGTCTCGGTGTTATTGATTATTTTTGCGTTAGCTGGCTGCGTCATTATGGCACGATTGTTTGATCGCTCGGTACTGGCGAATGGTTTGGCAGCAGCGCAGGCACTTGAGCAAAATCAGGTCTCGATCAAGCTTAATCCGTTTCGGGGCAACATTTTAGTCCATGGGGCAACTCCCGATGAAACCATTCCGCTTGGTTTAAATGAGCCACGCATTCGGGTGGATGTGGTGCCGCGGAATGTCAAAGATCCGCGCAGCGTTGCACAACAACTAGCGCCTATCCTTGGTATTTCGGAAACTGAGCTGTTCGACAAAATCAATAATGACAAAGCCTACATCCCATCGATCAAAACGAATATGCCGCTTGCATTGGGTGAACAGATCGACAATCTCCATCTAACTGGCGTGTCGACATCGAAAGAGGCCTTCCGTACTTATCCAGAAGGCAGCATGGCGGCACAGGTGCTCGGATTTGTGAACGGGGAGGGAAATGGGCAGTACGGAGTTGAGGGCTATTACGACGATTATTTACAGGGCGTCGCGGCAAATGTGGTAGGCGAGCGTGATGGTTGGGGCAATACCTTTATTGATCAAACAAAGGCCTCTGGCAATAAAGGGGCCGACATTGTGCTTAGCCTTGATCGCGATGTGCAGGCGGTGGTAGAGCAAGATTTGCAAGATGCAGTAGATAAATTTAAGGCCAAAAGTGGCTCAGTAACCATAGTTGAGCCAAAAACTGGCAAGATCATCGCCATGGCAGCTGTGCCAAATTTTGATCCGAACGCGTATAACGAGGTGAAACCGGAGGATCAAGGAAACTTCAAAAATGCCATTATCAACCGCACATTTGAGCCCGGTAGTGTAATGAAGACGATCTCCGTCGCAGCTGGTCTTGATGCAGGCAAAATTAAGCCGGACGACACCGGTGTGTATGGTGCATCGGTTAAGGTAGACAATTACGACATTCACACTGCCCTAAACAAAGCCTACGGTAAGGAAACGGTGACGGACGTGCTGGTGAACTCCGATAATGTGGCGATGGTGGATATTTCAAACAAGATTGGCAAGGAGTTAGAATACGATTATTTGGGACGGTTTAATTTTGGCAAAAAAACTGGTGTCGACATGGATACTGAAACGACCGGCAGCTTCCCACCGCTTAAGGAGTGGCACGATGTCAACACCGCCACCATCTCATTTGGTCAAGGGATTAGCGTGACGGCCTTACAGATGACGTTGGCGTACGCAGCAATTGCCAATAAAGGGATATATCAGCAGCCGAGCGTGGTTGACGAAATCCATTACCCGGATGGCCGAAAAGAGGTGATTGATCCAAAACCGGGTCGACGCGTCATCGGCGAAACTGCAGCGGCAGAGGTAACTGATATGTTGATTCAAGTGGTAACGCGTGGACATGGTAAAAAAGCGGGTGTGGCTGGGTATACGGTGGCTGGAAAAACTGGTACAGCCCAAATTGCCAATCCAGATGGTCGCGGATACTTGGATGGTAAAAACAACGGCTCATTTGCTGGCTTTGCTCCGGTGGAGGATCCGAAATTTGCGATGTTTGTTACGCTTGAGGAGCCGCAAGGCGTCGATTTTGCGGAAAGCTCAGCGGCGCCACTGTGGGGCACCATCGCTGATTATTTATTAAAAACACATTACCATGTAGCGCCGAATAAAACGAGTCCGTAGTTTGTAGTGGGCCGTCGGTAGATTCAGGATCTACAGACTAAGGACTTGCGACTAGAGATGTGCTAAAATAAGCTGATCAATACATAACATCCACATGCAAAATCCGATCGAAATTATCTCTATTGATATGTTCGCGCTACAACGTATCTCATGGTTGGCGATTGGCGCGTTTGTGGTGGCGATGTTGTGTACGCCGGTGCTGACCAGCGTGCTGTACAAATATAAATTAGGCAAAAAGATCCGCGAAGGACGTACTCCAATTTTTAGCCTGCTGCATCGGGGCAAGGAAAACATCCCTACTATGGGTGGCATTTTAGTGTGGTTTACCGTTATTATTTTGACCATTACCTTTAACTGGACGCGCTCGCAAACTTGGTTGCCTCTGTTTACGCTGTTTACAGCGGCTATTTTAGGTCTGGTAGATGATCTGTTTAACATCCGCGCTATTGGTCCCGAAGGGGGAGGTGTGCGCTGGCGCCACAAGCTGCTGTGGCAGCTGGCCATCGCCTTCATCGGCGCATGGTGGTTTTACGTCAAGCTCGGTTGGTCCGATCCGACCATCCATGCTGGTGTATATTTACCGGCGATCGGTAATTTGTTTATTGGCTGGTGGTATGTACCGTTGTTTGTGGTGGTGATTGTGGGGATGAGCAACGCGGTCAACATTACCGATGGCTTAGATGGTTTGGCGGGAGGCTTGTTGATCATGGCGTACCTCGCCTACACCGTGATTGCGCTAACACAAGGCAGTTTTAGTTTGGCTGCATTTTGCGCCACGGTAATGGGAGCACTGTTGGCGTTTTTGTGGTTCAACATTTACCCAGCCCGCTTTTTCATGGGGGATACTGGCTCTCTGGCACTCGGTGCAACTTTAGGGGTGATTGCGATGCTCACCAATACGGTTTTTGTGTTGCCGGTGATCGCGAGCGTGTTTATTATAGATATGCTTTCGGTGGTGCTGCAAGTGGGGTATCGACACTTAACAGGTGGCGGCAAGTTACTGCGTTCAGCACCGCTGCATCATCATTTTGAAGCCGTTGGCTGGCCGGAAACCAAAGTGACGATGCGTTTTTGGGTGATCGGCGCCGTTTCGGCAATAGTTGGAATCATGATAGCCCTGCTCGGGCGGGGAATCTAAGAACGCGCCCATGCTTTATATGCGTTCAATGACTCAGTATAGTAAGGTACTCACGGGATAGAAATAAAATAGGCAGGAGAATATTCCCCTGCCTTCTGACTAAGGCTTGGCGCCTTACAAACCGCGTTATTCCTTTTTTCTGTTTTCGAACATGCGTGCGAGACTTGCAGCCATGTCCATGCAGACTTGGTTACCGCAACAGCGGATGCTGGTATTCGGCGTTGCGGCCTCCTGAGAAGCGTCATTCGAGCAATCCGGGTTAATGCAGCTCGGCTTTTGGAACCAGCTTAGCGGTTGAAATTCAACTGTGATCTCAGGCATCGCCCCCTCCTGTAAAGTTCCAAGGTGTGCTTATTTTATATTATTATTTGGTATTTGTCAATCATTGAACCATACTGACCATAGTACGCTTTGGTTTTTCCGTGTCATAACAAGGTTGTCGAGAAATCTAAATAGATCTTTCTAGCCGTTCGACAAAGCTCACGTAGTCAAGATGACGAACGAAGTGTGCCCTCCTCAGTTGAACTATATGCTGCTCGAT
>CAZLPY010000064.1:0-5476 GCA_964561525.1 uncultured Candidatus Saccharibacteria bacterium
TGCGTAAGATAATTTTCCTTTAGCATAGCGCCGCTCTTTAATTACGTCCCGCACTTTTCGAGCCAATGGCAATAGCCCCGGAACCTTTTGTGCCAAGCGTATTGGTAGACTAGTTTGCGTAGGAGAGCTACTCACGCTTTGAACTCCCACTCGGAACTTATAAGTAAGGCTGATGGGAAAGTGGCTACTGAAATACCAGTACCAAAAGCTGGCGTTTCCGTAATCGTAAACTGCCCAACTTCTTCATTATTGAGATAATGGTGGCCATCGATCCAAACACTGATGTCTAAGCCGTAGCTTCCAGGGGCCAACTTAGGCAAAGACAAAGTGGTTATAACCTTGCCATGCGTTTTAGTGCGGTGATGGACATCCTCAAGATGGTTGTGCGTGTATGCGAGAAGGTTACCGTCCTTTTTGGCGGTAATGCCCCAGCCGATACACAGATCACCGTTGGGCACTTTGGAATGATAATCGAGCGTAATGACTAACGGATCCCCTGAGATAATGTCCGGAGTTTGGTTAAGATCAGCACCGTTTAGTTGCAGATGATTGAATGAGATATCGCCATTAGGCACCACTATCTCATTTGATCCAGCAACGGTGCTTAGTTGATTTTGATATGCATTAATAAGGGTTTCGACACTGTCGTAGCTAGTGGCATGGCCTTTTTCGAGCAAGATGCCGCGGCTGCAGAGCTGCCTGATCGCGCCCATATTGTGGCTCACAAAAATCACCGTCCGGCCTTCTTTGCCTACTTCTTCCATGCGCCCTAAACATTTTTTTTGAAATCCTGCGTCGCCAACCGCCAGAACTTCATCAACAATTAGAATCTCAGGCTCCAAATGTGCAGCAACTGCAAATGCCAATCGTACATACATGCCACTTGAGTATCGCTTCACTGGTGTATCGAGAAACTTCTCAATCTCGGCGAAAGCTACAATCTCGTCAAATTTTCTGGTTATCTCACGGCGCGTCATGCCTAAAATAGCGCCATTCAGGAAGATATTCTCCCGGCCAGTTAATTCAGGATGGAATCCGGTTCCAACTTCGAGCAAAGAGGCCACGCGCCCACGCATTGTTATTTTGCCGCTTGTAGGAGGAGTAATCTGAGACAGAATTTTTAGTAGGGTACTTTTACCGGCGCCGTTACGCCCAATCACGCCAACCGCTTCTCCGGTATAAATATCAGCAGAAACATCTTTCAATGCCCAAAAAGGCTTGGTCTTCGAGCGACGCTGAAATACCTTGGTCAACGAATCGCGCAGGGAATAGTACTGCTCTTTGCTACCAATGCGGTACTCTTTGCTCAAGTTTTGAATAGAAATAATAGGCTGTTTCATAATACACTCATAAGATATCCGCGAAAAAGCGTTCGGTTTTGCGGAAATAGATCAGGCCAATGATAAACATTACAATGCTGGCTGCTACGGAAATGCCAAAGAGCGGCCAATCAATACTGCTGGTGCCAAAAAAGAGACTGCGTGCCACATTAACCACGCCAGTCATGGGGTTAAGATAGAGTATCCATTGGTATGGTGCAGGTACTAAGCTTACTGGGTAGATAACAGGAGTGAGAAACAATAAAAGTTGGATAAAAAATGGCAAAATGTAGCGTACGTCACGGTAGCGTGCGTTAATTGCGGACAGTAAAAGTCCTAAGCCGGCTGCTGCTAAGAACGCAATAAATAATAGTAGGGGAATGGCTATTAGTCCGAGCAGGTGCGGGAAGAAGTGGAAGTACAGTCCTAAGGCCAACAACACTACTGAAGCAGCGAGAAAATCTATCAGTGGAGTAGCGGTGGTGGAAAGTGGCAAAATCAGGCGGGGGAAGTAAACTTTTTTAACGATGTTTTCGTTTTCAACTAAACAGTTAGCAGCGGTTGTTAAGGCGGTGGAGTAGTAGTTCCAAAACAACAGGCCAGCATAGACGAAGATTGGGTAGGGCACGTTATCGGAAGGTAGTTTTGCAAAGTGGCCAAAGAAAATTGTGAAGATAATCATGGTTAAAAAGGGCTGGAAAATGGCCCAAACGATCCCAAGCATTGTTTGCTTGTAACGCACTTTAACGTCGCGCCAAACGAAAATGTACAGCAGCTCGCGATAGCGCCAAAGTTCAGGCAGGTTTAGCCTTACCAGTCCTTTCGGAGGGGTGATATCATACTGAATTGTAGTAGTTTCCATACAACCCTGAAATTTATGCTTTAGTAGATAGCTTCTGCTTTACCTGTTGTTCAATCCAATTGTAGGTGTGGGTCAAACCATCCTCGAGCGATATCTGCGGTTCCCACTTTAACACCTCTCGCAAGCGAGTGTTGTCGGAGTTGCGGCCGCGTACGCCCTGTGGCCCTTTGATATGCTTTTTGGTGATTTTAATACCAGCGATTTTAGCTACCATGTCAGCCAATTCGTTAATAGTAACAAGGCGATCCTGGCCCATGTTTAGCGGTTGGTTATAATCCGAACGCATTAATTTGTAGATGCCTACGACGCAGTCGTCAATGTAGCAAAATGAACGGGTTTGCTCACCATCGCCCCAGATTTCGATTTCCGGATTTTTCGTCAACTTGGCAACGGCAATCTTGCGGCACATTGCAGCCGGCGCTTTCTCACGCCCACCATCCCAAGCACCCATTGGACCAAAAATATTGTGAAAACGTACTATGCGTGTTTCTAAGCCATAATCTTCACGATAATGGGTGCATAAACGCTCAGTCATCAGCTTTTCCCAACCATACGCCTCTTGTGGCTGGGCTGGATAGGCGTCCTCTTCCTTCAGCGGAGTTACATTGGCGTCTGTTTGTTTATAGTCAGGATAAATGCAGGCTGAAGAAGTATAAAAATAACGCTTCGCGCCATTTAAATGCGCTGCCTCAAGCGTATGGATGTTGATTAAAGAGTTGTTACGAAGGATGTCGGGATGATTGTGCGAAATAAATCCCATACCACCCATGTCTGCCGCCAAGGCATACACTTCTTCAACATTACGCGTTGCTTCCAAGCATGCATCACGGCGACGTAAATCGAGCTGTTCAAATTCATCAGCGTTAGAAGCATTGTACTGCGGCTGTTTATTATCAACACCGCGTACCCAGTGCCCCTGCTCTTTCAAGTAATCAACCAAATGATGACCAATAAAACCACCAGCTCCTGTAACTAACACTCGCATTTTCTTTACTCCTTGGCATTTGATGTCTGGGACATTGTAGCATGTCAAAACAGAAAATTCATGTCCGCTGTTCGACTAACGATAGCAGCATTTTGCTCATCAAACAACCGCGCATTGCTGAAGGTGCATTAACAATGTAATCTGAAAGCCGAAAGGTTAAATTATGGATACTCTATACGGTTTTCCAATCCTCAGGCCCGACGAAGTTTTTCCATGGCTCACAAAACAAGGCGTCGGTCCGAGAGAAATTTCGGTTGGTCCGAAGAGTATAGAATCGTATATCGCCAATGGCCTGACGCCCAAACAGGAAAAGGCCATGCACTTCGCTCCAACCGGGATGGCGATGGAATTTGCCGACGATCCAGGCAATCCTTTTTTCTATACACTTGGAAAGCCATGGTCCAACGTGTTCATTCCGATTCCATTGGGGGAAGGACGCTGGGAATACGTCGTATTAGTGGGGGAGTATAAGCACGGTCAGCACCAAAACACGGCCGGCGGTGTAATGGTAACGCTGCCAGGAGGTGGTTGGGAAAAGGGTGATAGCGACCAGCTAACGCCGGAATCCTTCGCCGATAAGGCCAAGTATGAAGTGCGCGAAGAAACCGGCTTGAACTTAGCTAGGCTTGTGCCGTTATCAAAGCATCCTCATGCCGTTTCCGGTCGTAACAACTCGGAAGTTTGCATGTCATTTATCGGCTTTGCAAAAACGCCGATTGTACCCGGACCACTGCAACATGAGAAAACTGAAATTATGCGTCCGTTTCTCATGAAGATAACGGATTGGCTCGAAATGATCAGTCGTGGGGACGGCATCCAGAATGCCTGCGCCGACACCACTCTGTTAGCACTAAACTACATGAATAAAATCAATGCCTGAAATAGGAGTCCAGTTATGGATAGCATTTTAGCGCGCGACATTGTCATCATAGCCTTGAAGGCTGCACACGACACGCACGAACAGTTAGGAATAGCAGGGATAAAGAAGAGTGCTCTCAACCAACACGGCGAAATGGCTGTGCATGGGGATGTTGCATGTGAGAAGGCGGTTATTGGCGTCTGCCGCGAACACAAACTCGCCATAAATATTCACTCCGAAGAGCACGGACTGACTTCTATGTATAAGCCAGCGATCTACACAGCTGTGCTAGATGGAATTGATGGCTCGAGAGCGTACATCGAGAGTTGGGGTCACGGGATGTACAGCACAATGTTCGCTATTTTCGACGGCACGGACCCTAGATACGGCGACTATCTGGCCGGAGGCATGATGTTCCATGCGACCAAGCGGCTATATTATGCCTCGAAGGGTCAAGGAGCATTGGTACGCGACCTCGAGACGGGAGCAGACACTAGAATCCATTGCGCGGCCTCCCCTGCTACACTCAATGAAGCCGCGATATGCATGGACAATCCGTCGGACCCGGCTTACGCCGGAATATTGACACCTGTGCTAAATCGATTTCCAGAAAGCCAGACGGTCAAGCGACCACGCGGCCGCTCGGAATCATGGATGGAAATAGCAAGTGGCGTCGCCCACGGGACAATCGAGGGCACTGGAAAAGGTAACCTCGAGATCGCAGTTGCCTACCCTTTAATTGTTGAAGCGGGTGGCGTTGTAGTCGACAGTGCTGGCAAAAGTATCGGAGAGCAGAAGTATCTCTCGTTTGGTCAGCAGAAAGGTAAACACCAGCTCATTATCGGGGCGTGTTCTCAGGACATGGCCGATATGATAATCGATAGCGTTGTCAAATAACACGGCGGCGGATAGGCTTCATGAAAATCATTGATCTAAACCAAATCCAGGAAACCCCGGTCTCGCATAATCCTGCTATTAAGAAGAAGGTGCTGCTTGCGAACGATGTTATTCCTGGCCTCACGCAATATGCCCAGTCAACTTTCCCACCTGGTGAAATCGCTAGCGCACACGCTCATATTGATATGTATGAGGTTTTTTTGGTTATCAAAGGCTCTGGCACTATCACTATTGATGATACCGAGGTCAAATTGTCCGCGGGCGTCTGTATTGTAGTTGAGCCAACAGAGCAGCACGAGATCAAAGCTGGCCAGGATGGACTTACTCTAAACTACTTTGGTACCACTGATAGGTCTGAGTAATACCATCTTTAAGCTCCGTGCTATGTTTCCAGCCCAGCTTGTGCAGGCGCGATACGTCAAGCAATTTACGCGGCGTGCCATCGGGCTTACTACTGTCAAATACAATCTTGCCTTTATACCCCACCACCTCGCCAATCAATTTGGCTAAATCGGATATACTAATATCTTCGCCGGTGCCAATATTGAGAATTT
>CAZLPY010000065.1:0-5443 GCA_964561525.1 uncultured Candidatus Saccharibacteria bacterium
GGTAGTGGTGACTTTTTAGGCCTCAGTTGAGAGTCGAAGTTCACCAATTTGACCACCTCCGAGCAGATCTACCAATTGCTCCCGAATGTAAAATACAAAGTGGGGTGCAGTGATCGATTCAGGCGCTCTGGTCACTCCTTCTTCGACATCGTGCGTTTTGGCCATGTCGGCGATATTTTGAGCGAGATATCCCTGGTTGACCATTTTTTGCAGCACGGTGTCTCGGCGCTTGGTTAGTTGGTCGGTATGGTTTCCATAAGGATTGTAGTACGTTGGGGCCTGGGGGAGTGAAACCAAAACCGCAACTTGTGAATACAACTTGGCCTTTTCAGCGTCATCTTTGGCGTTTGCCGGGTTTAAGTCGCTGGCATTTTTGCCAAAGTACCCCTGTGCCGCTGCCTGAATGCCGTAATTGTTATTGCCATACGGAATTTCGTTCAAATAGAGCGTCAGGATTTCATCTTTACTGTGTATTTGCTCAAATTCAAGTGCTAAGATGACCTCTTTTATCTTTCGGGTGATCGATTTTTGCTTACCCACATCATCAATAGCGTTTCGCACTAATTGTTGCGTAATGGTGGATGCGCCTTGCGATTTGCTATGGCGAATAATATCAACAACCACAGCTCGGCCAATTGCACGAAAATCCACTCCATGGTGATGATAAAAATCGTGATCTTCAATTGATACGGTGGCTTGCTTGAGGGCATCTGGAATTGCATTGCTATCGACAACCGTTCGGCGCTCTTCGCCAAAAATATCGTAGAGCAAGTTACCATTTCGATCGTAAATTTTGGTTGAGGAGGTGGGATGGTATTGGGCAATCTGACCTGGCTTCGGTAAGTCGAATGAAAATACGATAACCATGCCAATAAAAATTGCCAGCAATGCGGCGCCAAGCAGCAGAGCCAGGCGTCCAAGTTTCCGCCATGTTAGCTTTCGACCTATCGGGAAAGCGCGAGTAAATTGTTTGCTCGCGAGGCCCAAAGGATTTAGGAATCGATTACCACTCTGCCGTTTTTTGGCCATAAAAGACTCATCAAAAGTGATTCATGAAATGTAGCGACTAACTCATTTATTATAGCATCAATTGGAATTGAGATAACCGCAGTTTCATAATCTTCCCCTTGAGCATACTCTGATTTTACGATATTGTCCAAAGGAGAGTATGCAGGGATGAAACATATAACATGAAACAGGGAACAGGGAACATGGAACAAGGGATTGTTGAGACAGATAAGATCTCGCACCTCCTGACACGAAATGTGTCAGAGATTATTACAAAGGTCGAACTTGAGAATCGACTGAAGGCTGGGCGCCCCCTTAAAGTGTATTTAGGAGTTGATCCGTCCTCACCGGAGATTCACTTAGGGCATGCAGTGGTACTGCGCAAACTGCGTGAATTTCAGGATCTTGGGCATAAGGTGATGTTTTTAATTGGTAACTTTACTGCGCAGATCGGTGATCCAACCGGAAAATCGAAAGAGCGCGTTCCCTTAAGCGATCTGCAAGTAGCAGAAAACGCCAAAACCTACCAGGAGCAAGCAGCAAAAATCATCCGGTTTGATGGGCCGGACGCTGCCGAAATACGTTTTAATAGCGCGTGGTTAGACAAGCTCAATCTGAAAGATGTAATTAAGCTAGCCGGATATTTTACGGTGCAGCAAATGATCGAGCGTGACATGTTTCAGGATCGCTTGAAAGCTGGTCAATCGATTGGCCTGCACGAATTTTTGTATCCTCTGTTAGTAGGGTATGACAGCGTGATGCTAGATGTGGACGTTGAGATTGGGGGCAATGATCAGTTGTTTAATATTAAAGCCGGGCGCACCCTGATGGAAAAAATGAAAGGCAAAAAAAAGGAAGTATTGACCTGTGACTTACTAACCGGATCCGATGGTAGCAAAATGAGCAAATCTGCTGGTAACGCCATTGCAATCACCGCCGCTCCAGAGGAGATGTTCGGCGCCTTGATGGCCGTTCGAGATAGTTTGATTGCGGAATATGCCCGCTTGGCGTCAGATATGTCAGCATCTGAGTTAGAGCTGTTACATAAACGCCTGACTTCGGGAGAAAATCCGCGGGATATCAAAATGGATGTGGCAGAGCGTATCGTTGCTCTTTACAGTAGCCCCGATCTAGCCGAGGATGCCCGAGAGAAGTTTGAGTTCATGTTTAGTAAAGGCGCCGATTATCACGGTGTGCCACCGGTTGATGCATTTTTTCCTGCCCCCGTTGCTACCATGGCGCTGACCGAATTGGTTGCGCTGATGGCGGTGCGCTCACGTAGTGCAGCGCGGCGACTAGTGCAAGACGGTGCTGTCGATATTGATGGTAAAACAGTCAATGATCCAGCCATGCAATTAGATCTCAACTCGGCACATGTGATCAAAATTGGAAAACATCATTTTATGCGCGTGCAATACCTCGATAGTGCGAAACAGGGGCAATAATGCAGCATCCCCTTCATGCAATTGTACAAAGTGCACTTGCTTCAGCTCATTTGCCGGCGCAAGAAACTATCCCGCTGACGCGGGCTTTGCAAAGTCGAGGTGACTACGCTTCCTCCATAGCCCTTGGCTTAGCCAAAACAGTGCAGCAGAGCCCAATTGAAGTAGCTGAGCTCATTGCAACGGAGCTTAAAAAAAATCCAGCCATAGAACAGATCGAAGTAGCGGGGCCGGGATTTATTAACATTACCATGACCGACCAATGGTTAGAGCAGGAGATGGCCCGGCCACTGCACACCCCGCCGCTGTTGCAGGACAAGCGATTTATTATTGAATATTCGAGTCCAAACATTGCAAAGCCAATGCATTTAGGGCATCTGCGCAATACCATTTTGGGTCAGACTTTGGTCAATTTGTTTGAAAAAGCGGGAGCAGAGGTGATTGCCTGGAGTCACCCAGGGGATTGGGGAGTGCAGTTTGGCAAGCTTATTTTGGGCTGGCAAAAATGGGGAGATGAAGCAGCGTTGTCAAAAAATCCGATCGATGAGCTACTACGAGTGTACGTTAAATTCCATCAAGAGGAAAAAAATGATCCAGCTTTAGAGCAGCGTGGCAAAGAGACGTTCAAAGCGCTTCAAGATGGCGACCCAGAGTTACAGCGGCTGTGGGAGCGTTTTTCGCATCTTAGTATGGAAGAGTTTGATCAAATGTACCAAATGCTAGGTGTGCATTTTGACATCTGGCGTGGCGAGAGTGTGTATAACAATCAGCTTCACCCATTGGTAGCCGACGCGATCAAACATGGCGCGGCGATAGAGAGCGATGGTGCCATTATCATCCCGTTAGATGAACTCAATTTGCCGCCGGTGCTTATTCAAAAATCAGATGGCGCAACGCTCTACGCCACCGCCGACCTGGTTTCGTTACCTGCCCGTGCTCGCGAGTTTCACCCGGATGAAATGATCTATGTGGTTGGTCCAGAGCAAAGCCTTCACCTCAAACAAGTGTTTGCTGCAGCCTTGAAGTTGCAGCAGGTAGGTGTGTACGGCGGTGACCTCACGTTGCCCAAGCTGGTTCATATCAGTTATGGCTATTTTCGCCTCACCACTGGAAAAATGAGCACCCGAAAAGGGGAGTTGATACGGCTGGACGCCGTGCTTGAGCAAGCGATAGAACAAGCCGAAAGTATGCTCAAGGAAAAGAGTCCTAACTTGCCACAACAGCAGCGCCACGTTCTAGCCAAAACAATCGGCGTTGGGGCGGTGAAGTATACTGATTTGATGCATGACCGGAACACCGATGTAGTGTTCGATTGGGAGCAAATCTTTAGCCTAGACGGAAATTCAATTGTTTATTTACTCTATACCAATGCACGATGCAATTCATTACTTGAGAATGCTCGGGCAGTGAGTGATGATAAAAAAATCGCTGGAGCAAAGGAAGGATGGTCCGACAATGAGCGACAACTGTTTCTCACGATCCTAGAGAGGTATGAAGCAATTGCAAAAAGTATCAATACGTACGATCCGCACCATTTGATCGATCATGTGTACGGGGTAGCCAGTGCCTTTAGCCGATTTTATAACACCGATCCCATTTTGAAAGCGCCGACCGTAGTGCGGGAGCGTCGTCTACAATTGGTGAAACTAGTGCAGACCGAATTGCAATTTCTGTTTGAATTACTGAACATTCAAGCTCCCGACCGCCTCTAGGCAATGGCTACAAACTAATCTCAATCAGCTGCGTGCCGATACGGAACCAGGCCCGTTTAGTTTTAGGTGAGACAAAGCTCGAGTCAATCGTTTGTGGTACCGAAAGGGTGTATTGACGTACATAGGTACCGTCTTTAGATAGTTCGATTAATCGCGAAGTATCCTGGATATACAGGCTGGTGCCAGAGGCTGAAGTAAATAGAGCCGAGGCGCCTTGTACGACGTTATCAGGCTTTGGAATACTGACCGGGCCAAAGCTTTGCGGTGCCCCTTTGAGTAGTTTTTGTATTACACCATCGCTCGCAAGCACGTAAATGAAGCCGTCAGATGCAATGCTGAGCGCTTTCGGATTGGCCAAACTAGGACTGGCTAAATAAGTCGATTTGTTCGAATAATTGGTTCTGTCATGGCTTGAGTATTTCCAAATCTGCCCACTGCCGCGCTCGAGGATGTACAAATTATCTTGATAACTGGTGATCGAGGCAATGTCAGGCCAGGATTCGCCGGTCGGCGCTTTAAGTTCAGTTGCCTGCACTGAAGTGTCAATGCTCACTCGCAACAGAGTATGTTTTGCGGTGGTGAGCAGGATGGTGCGGTCATCATCTAAATACGTCATGTTTGTGATAGTTGAGCCTGCGGCCGTATAGATAGATTGAGCTGTCTCCTGCTTGCCCAGTGTTTGGCGGAACAACGCTCCGCTCCCATGCTGTGTACTAAATAAGTATTGGCCGATTACTGCAATATGGTCAGTGTCTTTCGCCAGGGTTTCGGTCGCGTTTGAGGACGCAATAACCACGTTATTCAGCCCCGTAATCAGTGTTGTATATTGTTTTTGCAGATCCTTGACGACGCTATTATTTGTATCCCTGGCTGACGCGAGGATCGCTTCGGCTTTTGCCAAATCGTCTCTTGTCTGATCGGGCTTTGTGCTAGCCTCGCTTGCGGCTTTGGCAAGCAATGCTTTTGCCGAGGCGATTTGCTGGTCAGATAGGGTAGTCGAAGACTTTGAAGCACTGGTAGTGCCGGCCCGTTTGTGACTCCACACCGATGCCACCACAATAACTAACAATGCAACACCGACTCCCAACAGCAAGCGTGGTGGAGTAAGGGTGATCAGGCGCGCGATGTTTTGCTGCCACGTTTTGATCAGTTTCGTCAAACGAGTAATAGTATGGCTCAATTTTTGGCTGGTGGTGCGCTGCAGAGTGGGGGGTTTAATTGGCAGCGAGACTGACCCTGCAGCGGTCGCATCACTGGCAGCGTGACTTACGTTTTCATCAT
>CAZLPY010000066.1:0-5413 GCA_964561525.1 uncultured Candidatus Saccharibacteria bacterium
CTTCCGATTACTTTAGGAGTTGCTGCGGTCGTGCTAATACTGGCACTGATTGGCTATTGGTGGTACACATCTAGGGTCGCCACCCCAACTGCTTCGGTACAAACCACCCCACTTGCATCATCAACTACAACCACGGCGCCATCTGTTGCGACAAGCTCGAATAGTTCCGCCGCCAGCGCCACAACGACTGCACCGGCCATTAGCGCAACACCCGCCACAACGGGGGCCACTGCCACGGATGTCGATAACGAAATCAAATCGCTTGACAGTTCAGTCGGCAACGTCAAATCGTCTGATTTTGATTCAGCCACCCTCGGTGACAGTGCCATCGGTCTTTAAGCGACACAGGCACATCAGCGATCACTCCTAATAACTCTACGCCGCATTTTTTCTCTGATATGATAAATGAAAGGGGAGAATGCAGCATACATTTGATTTACTTTTTAAGCCTGCAAGCGTTGCGGTAATTGGTGCATCCAATCAAGAGGGTAGCGTTGGTCACGCAGTGATGCAAAATTTACTTGAAGCGGGTTTTTCCGGCGATATTGTTCCAATTAACCTAAAGCCGGTACACTTCAAGGGTTTAACCAGCTACCCTTCAATTTCAGCGGTGCCAAACCACGTCGATTTAGCGCTGATCATGGTGCCGGCGGCAGCGGTTCCCGCGGTGTTGCAGCAGGCGGCAGCGGCGGGTACTCGCGCGGCGGTGATTATCTCAGCCGGATTTAGGGAAACCGGCGAGGACGGTGCCGCATTAGAACAGCAGGTGATCAACATCGCTCGGCATTACGGGGTGACCGTGGTTGGGCCAAATTGTATTGGGGTGATAAATCCGCATCATCATCTCAATGCATCGTTTGCCGGTTCTACTCCGGCGGCGGGTAATGTGGCACTGATTTCGCAAAGTGGTGCGCTTGGGACTGCATTAATTGATTCTGCCGCACATTATGGTATCGGGTTCTCTAAATTTATTACCACTGGCAATAAAGCGGCGATCGACGACGGTGAATTATTGACCTATTTAGCCAATGACAAAGAGACCGACGTCATTGTGATGTACGCTGAGTCACTGTCACAGCGAGCGGATTGGGTACCGCTGGCCCGTCGGATTACGGGAGGATCGTTGCGTAAGCCCATTATTGTGCTCAAAGCAGGCGCAACCGCGCGAGGGGCCTCCGCTGCACGGTCGCACACTGGATCTTTAACCGGCGATGAGGCGGTGTATCAGGCGTTTTTTGCGCAGAGTGGCATTACCCAGGTGCATTCGATTGAATCAATGTTACAAACCGCCGCACTACTAAGCGGAAACCCGATCCCGAAAGCGCCCGCAGTTATCCTCACCAACGCCGGCGGGCCCGGCATTGTGGCTGCCGACGCGGCTTCAAATGCTAACCTTCCGTTAGCGCAGCTTGAGGTAGGTACAATCGATCACTTAAGGAGTTTCCTACCACCGGCTGCTGCAGTGGGCAATCCAGTTGACATACTTGGTGATGCCGACAGCGTGCGCTCTGGACGCGCACTTGACGTCGTGGCGTCAGATGCAGGTGTTGGCAGCATTATAGTGATCGTTACCCCCCAGCACATGACTGCAGCGGAAAAAATTGCTCGTGTTATCGCCGAAGTTCGCGTCTCGCATTCACATCTTACGTTTGTTGCTGCCCTGGTCGGTGGTGCGCTGTTGGATTCGGCGCGATCGGTACTGCGGGGAAGCGGGATTGTAGTGGTAGATTATCCCGAAAATGCTGTTGCTGCTCTGGCCGCCGCATACCGAGCAAGCTCGTCACCCGCTTCCGAAAAGTTCAAAAGCGTCACAGCCGACGTCAAAACCGCAGATCAGGCCATTGTGCAAGCGCTGCACGATCGACGTACTAGTTTGTTGCCGGATGAAGCGGCCACAGTGCTGCAATGTTACAACATCCGAACAGCACAAGGCAAAGTGGTGCACAGTGCCGTGGAAGCATCTGCCGCCGCACATGCTTTGGCCAAGCCAGTGGTGTTGAAAATCGTCTCGCCAGATATTTTACACAAAACTGAAGCGGGCGGAGTTGTAATGCCGGTTTCACCTGCCCATGCCGCCGCCGCATATCGTGATCTTATCGTTAATGTGCGCCGTCTGGAGCCAGCAGCTAGAATCGATGGGGTGCTGGTGCAGCGTCTTATTCCAATGGAGCAAGAGTTGATCGTGGGCGCCAAGCGGGATGCTGTATTTGGGCCAGTGGTGTTGGTTGGTCTTGGTGGTATTTACGTTGAAGTACTAAAAGACGTTGCAACCCGGGTTGCCCCGATTGGGATAAACACTGCCGAGGCGATGATTCGTTCACTCCGCTCAGCGCCCCTACTAATTGGCACGCGTGGGCAGGCTGGGGTGGACGTGGGAGCGCTAGCTGATTGCATCATTAAAGTATCTGAGATCATGATGCAGCATCCTGAGATTAGCGAGATCGATCTAAACCCGGTGGTCGCCGGTGCGCCGGGCGACGGAATTGATGTGCTTGATGCACGTATCTTACTCAAATCCCAGTAATTTTGGCAGCACTGAGCCGATAACGTAACCACCGAACCCGGAAAGCGCACCAATGATCAAGATCTGCAAACCGCTTGCAATGTAGGGCAGGCTAGCGAAGCGCGCTTTGAGCAGTCCAAGACAAAACAACGCCGCGAGCGTTAAGGCGATCGAGTAAAAAATGGCGCTTCCGGTTGGGAGAAAAAAATAGGGGAAAAGTGGCACCACTGCTGCAATGGCGTATGAGGCGCCGACAAGTAGGGCATCGCTGACCGGCGTATTTGGTGGCTCTGGATCAAGCCCAAACTCTTTTTGAATCATGGCGTTAAAAAATGCCTGGTCGCTTGTTACTAATTTTTGCACTACCATTTCCGCGTCAGCGCGATTCAAACCCTCACGCTCATAAAACAGTACCATCTCCTGCTGCTCTTCTTTCGGATTGCGCCTGATGGCCGCGTGTTCTTTATCAATTTCAGATTGATGAACCTGACGCTCGGCCCCGGAGGCTAAGTAAGCACCGGTGGCCATCGAGAAAGCTCCGGCTAGTGCCTCGGCGATTCCTGCCACAATGACGATGTGGTTGGATGCAAACGCCCCAGCCACTCCTGAAATAACACCTAACGGCACCAACAGTCCATCTTGCGCACCAAATACAATCTCACGAATATGGGAAAGCCGGCCGATGCGGGCTTTTTCCTCAAACACGTGTTCTGGCCGATGATTATTCATATATCTCATTATACGCACGTTAATGCGGTTTGTCATTGACTGAATTACAAAAATGTTTTAGTAATGAATTGTCATCAGTATTTTTACATCGCCGCTTTTAAGGAGGAACGTTGATGGGCAATAGTTGCCACGGCAAAACATCGCGCAACGCCGCATACGGAAGTTGGGGTGTAATGCTGTTGCCGATTGTTGGAGCATTGCCACTGACCATGCAGCAGATTACTGTGATTGCGCTCACCCCAGTGATTCTGATCGTAACAGTAATCGTGATCGTCCCCATAAGCCGAATCATTGGGCGTCGTTTTCTTTAGCGTCGGGATTAAACAAGTCCCGATGTCTGGCCGGTTCAGGTTTTCCCTGAACCGGTCTCATTTTTATTATAGCTTCCACTAAATGAGAGAGATCTCCGCTCCAAGTGCCCGTAATTTTTCAATTGGATGATCGTAGCCGCGCAGCAGATGATGAGCGTTTGCCAAATGGGTCGGGTGTTTGGAGAGTAGCCCGGCAATGGTCAGAGCGAATGCAGCTCGTAGGTCGGTGATCTCTGCTGCACCGCCATGAAACGCGACTGGCCCGGAGACTTTAGCGGTATGCTCATGCAAACCAGAAAAGCGGCAGCTTAAGAACGGTTTGCACTCTCTCAATACCTCAAAGTTGCCGCCGAGATTGTTGAGTTGTTTGAGATAATTGAAGCGATTGTCAAACACGGTTTCGTGCACAAAGCTGGTCCCTGTGCTTTGCGAAAGCAGTACCACGAACACTTGTTGAAAATCGGTGGCAAAGGCGGGATGCGGATCAGTCTCTAACTTGAGAGCTTGAAGATCGCCCTGGCGTGACACAATCATGTGCTGACCGTCAAATTCGACGTGTACTCCAGCGCGCCGGAGGGCGGTGACTGCTGTGATAATTTGATGCTGCTGAATACCGGCGATAGCTACCTTACCATCAGTTGCCGCAGCGGCCGAAGCGTACGAGATAGCCTCTACCCGATCGCCCATGATACGAATTGGGTGTGTAACGGCCAGTGGCACCGTTGATCCTTCGACCAAAATGTTCCCGTTTGCATCGTAGCGAATTAACGCTCCAGCCCGCTGCAAAAATTTAATCTGTTCGGCGATCTCCGGTTCATTAGCCGGGTTTTTGATCACCGTGGTGCCTGTGGCGTAGACGCTGGCGAGCAACACGCCTTCAGTAGCGCCGACTGACTTATAAGGAAATTCAATGATCGCGCCGCGCAGCTTCCCTTTGAGGTGAATCAGGGTGTCGTCCTCATCGATTGCGACGCCCATTTTGCGTAGATAATAAATATGCAAATCAAGCGGCCGCTCGCCAATTTTACAGCCGCCTGGTTTTTGCACCGTTGCTTCACCGAAGTGATGAAGGAGAGGACCGGCGAGCAATATTGACAGGCGATTTCCACGTGCCACCTCTTCATAGATAGCGTGATGGCTTTTTAATGAGGTCGCATCGATGCGCATAGTTTGTGATTTTGGGTTATAGGCTACGCTTGCACCAATCCCGCGTAGCAGCTCGGCCGTAATTTCAACGTCACCAATATCCGGCACGTTTTCGAGCAGTACGGGCTTATGCATCAAAGCGCTGGCCACCATTAACTTGGTCGCCTCGTTTTTAGCCCCGCTTACGGTCACGGTGCCGTTTAATGGCTTTCCGCCTTGAATTTGCAGTGTTTGCTGTTCCATAATGTATTTATTCTGGCCGAAAAGTTGCTTCAACACAACCGTGCTACTGTAGCAGGTTTTTGTAAATCGTGGTATACTACCAAATAATACTCTCGATCTAGGAGTAAGCACATGAGCAAGATCAAACACCAACCTGGTGATGTTGCTGGTGGCGTGCTGGATGCAGCAACCCTCGAGCGGTGCCGCTTGGAGCGTGAGCGTGAAAACGAGCTGTTCAGAGTAAGATTCGGCATTGATTTGCCGTTTGGTCTTTCACCACGCGATGACTATGTGATTGATGATGGGTGTCTGTACCTCATTGAGCACAACCTAGGCGGATACGACACGCCGTGTTTTGTGGCCAGACTGCCGTCTGGATTCTAAATGGGATCCCTCTTCTAGCGTGATGCGCGAGCCAAATGTGGTCTCGCGCCTTTCTTTTTATGCACTGAGGGCTTTACGTTATGGAGGTGGGATTGCAGCAGGGCTTTCGGTGGGTACT
>CAZLPY010000067.1:0-4926 GCA_964561525.1 uncultured Candidatus Saccharibacteria bacterium
AAACTACGCCGGAGCCAATTTTAATGATTATGATAGCTTTAATAAACCGCGCGATTAGCTCAAGGCCAAACATTAAATGGAGCTCAATAAATGCGACGGCCGCAGGAGATTGCCCAAGAGGAGCAAGCCATGGCCTTGATTGTGGAGCTGACGAGTGTCTTTGAAAGCCTGGCGAGCACGCGGATTGCCCAAATTAAGAACCAAGTGTTGGCCTCACAGCAGTTTTTTAATGAACTATGGCGCATTTATACACAGTTACGGGTTGATAGTCTGTTTCGCTTTGGTCGCGGTCAAACCAATAACAAAAAAGTCATCGACAAAGAACTGTTTATTGGGATTACGGCCGAAGGTGGCTTTAGTGGCGATATCGATCAAAAACTAATCAGCTGGATGTTGAGCCAGTACGATCCGGCCAAACAAGACATCATCATTATCGGTCACCACGGCGCGGTCCAGCTGTCGCAGCGGGGTGTGAGTTTTGAAAAATATTTTAAGCTGCCCGATAAGGACCAAAATATCAATGTTACTCCGCTCATCCGCGAAGTGCAGCGGTATCGCACAACCTCGGCGTTTTATCAGACCTATGTATCGTTAATGGTGCAAGACGTGAAACGAATTGGCCTCAGTACAGCCGTGCAGGAGAAAGGCCGAACCGCTGGTGAAAGTGAAGAAATTATTAGTGAAGAGACATACATTTTTGAGCCTAGTACATTTGCGGTCGTCGATCACTTGGAACGCTCTATGCTGCACATTGCGCTGAGCGAGGTTATCCTGGAGTCCAAATTGGCACAATACGCCAGCCGTTTTCGAGCGATGTCTGTCGCTCACAACCGATCCGATGAGACACTAACCAGTACGCACTTGCTGTTTAATCGATCCAAGCGGGCTATGAAAGATGAGCGCCTCAAGGAGATGATTAATGGTCTTCGAAAGACGAGGACGTCATGAGTCAAGGCGTCGTTCGAACCATTAGGGATCTCATTATCCAGGTGGAGTTTGATGAGGAGACACCTGAGGTTGGCGAAGTATTGTTGATAAAAAATGAAAAGCAGACGTTGTTGCTGGTTGATAGTTTGCAGCTTGGTGGGATTGCCATCTGTCTAAATGTGCGCTCTGATCGGACAATCCAAAAAGGCATGGTAGTAGAACGGACCAACCATGGCATTGAAATTCCGGTCGGTGAAGCCACGATTGGGCGCATATTGGATGCCCTCGGTGAGCCGTTAGATGGTCAGCCATCCATTAACGAACCAAACCAACAACGACGAAATATCCTGAAGATTCCGCCGCAAAGCGCCACCTTTAAAGCCACGAAACCCGAGATTTTGGAAACGGGCATTAAGGTTATTGATTTCTTTACGCCATTTGTGAAGGGACGCAAGATTGGCATTATTGGGGGCGCCGGTGTTGGTAAGACCGTCCTCACCATGGAACTGATCCATAACGTGGCCAAAAGTGGTGGCGGCCTGAGCTTCTTCACCGGTATTGGTGAGCGTATTCGTGAGGGTCACGAGCTGTACGAAACGCTCAAGGAACGCGATTTGCTCAAAAACACTTGTATGTTCTTTGGGCAAATGAATGAGAATCCCATCCAACGTACCTTAATTGGCATTTCAGCCGTCACGCTGGCGGAGTATTTCCGCGATGAACTCCAAAAAAACATCTTGTTCTTTGCTGATAATATGTACCGCTACGTGCAAGCCCGTAACGAGCTGGCGACCCTGCTGGATCAAATCCCGGCTGAGGGTGGTTACGAGCCAACCATTTTTTCGGACATCAAAATTTTGCAAGACCGGTTGAGTTCTAACGACAAAGGTTCCATTACCGCTGTCCAAACCATCTTTTTACCGGCCGATGATATCAGTGATCCAGCGGTGCAAATGATTCAGCACGAGCTGGATTCAATTATTGTGCTCAGTCGTAAAGTTGCCGAGCAAGGCATCCGTCCGGCAGTTGATCTCATTCACACCAGCTCGTCATTGCTGGCGCCGGATATTGTGGGCGATCGGCACTATGTGTTGAGCGTGCAAGTCCAAGCCTTGCTCCAAAAGTACGAGTCACTCAAAGGCATCATTGCCATTATTGGCGAAAACGAATTGAGCCCAGCTGATCGAGCGGATTACGCTAAGGCTAAAAAACTGATCACCTACTTTACCCAAAACATGCACGTAACCGAAGACCTCGATGGCAAAAAAGGTGAATACGTGACGCGTGATGAAATGCTCAAAGGCGTTGAGGAAATTATCGTATGAAACGACAGGATGCCAGTACGGGTCAAATTGTTGAAGATGGTGCGACGCCTGCACCAGTCAAAACAGACGATGCCAATCCAACTATGCACGTCAAAGTCTACTCGCCATTTCGGATTTATTTTGATGATGTAGCCAACAGCATCTCGGCCATGAATGCCACTGGACAGTTTGACATTTTACCGCGGCACCATAACTTTATGACGCTGCTCAATCCCTGCGAAATGGTATTGCGTACTCCCGGCGGGGAGCAGCGGATTCGGATAGCGCAAGGCGTGATGCACGTTAAGGCCGACCAAGTGATCGTGTTCCTTGACGTGTAATCCCTCGCTTCGCTCGGTCTATGAGGGAAGGTGATTCCTCCCCTAATCGCTGATCGCTGCTCCTCTCCCCAACTGAGTCGAAGATTATTGGAATAAATCCAAAATCTTCTCCTATCTTTTCCTGCTTTGACATTGGATTTTTCAGGGTTACAAAGCGTGGGTTAACTCCACCTCTGAAAAACCGAGAGAATGAGTACCGTGAGCCTACCGCGCTCGCGAGGATGTTTGAGGAAGCAAGGATTACAATTATTTGAATCCTTGCGGACGAGTTCCGCAGCGACCGGAGACGAACAAACGAATGACCATCGTTTGTTTTTCAGCCGGCGGTCAGTTCTTTGCCCACTTTCTTGCTGACACAAGAAAGTGGGGTCGCCAAAGCTGCTTTAGCAGCGGCGAAATAGTTCTAGTTCTTAAGAGAATAAGGTCGCTAGTCGATTGCAATGTAGTCGAAACTAAAGGAAGAGCCCTGGTTGGCGGCGTTGGTGCTACAAACGGTAAAGCCAGCAGTGGTACGGGTTACGTAATAATTAAGGCCGGCCGCGCCGCTGCCAATCGGTGTTAGGGCAATGTGGGGTACATCATTAAAACGTTGAGCAAAATTAACCGTTATGAAACAGCCAACTGCCGGACTGGTGCCAATACTGAGAATAACAGTGCCAGCCGTGTCGGTGCCACTCACCGATGAGGTACCGCCACTACCCAAGGCACTACCGTCACTCTTGGTGGGTGTATTACCACCAGCATCGATATGGTGATTGAGCTGGAGGTCTTTGTTGAGCTGGAGGGAATCAGTGGTCACGAGCGGTGCCGAAATGAGTCCGCCAAACGTGCCGTTACCGCTAATCGTGATGCCTTTTTGGACGACCAGCTGACCCTGAATGGTCGCATTGCCACCAAGGGCTAAGGTGTTTGCTTGGATTTGATCGAGCGCGGTAGTGCCGGACACCGTTAAGCCAGACAGTGATAACGGTGTACTGACGTGCACCACACCGGCAATATCGAGACTGTCACGGATCAGCACTTTGCCAGCAAAAACGGCATTGGATTGCACGCTTAGGGTTTGCTGCGGATCACCAACTTTCGCGTCGGCATTTTTTAATTGATCAATCGTTTGCTGGGTGAGGCTCTGGCTAGTGAAGGTCGTGGAAGTTGATTCTTTTTTAGCCTTTAAATACCCAAAGTAGACAACGGCGCCACCGAGCAAGATGACGATAATGAAGAGCAGCAAATAGATGTTAAAGCGACTAAGCTGGCGCCGGAGTCGTTGGGTAAAGCTACCCTTATTCTGGGCTGGGGCTGGGGCTGGGGCTGGCGCCGCACCGGTAGCATCGGTGGTCGCCGGCGTGGAGCTTGCGGTCGCGGCGGCGCCAGGGGTTGGCTCCAACACTGTCTCAGGGGCTTCGAGCGAGCTTTCCTCGCTAGTATTTTGCGGGTTTGGTTGATTGGGATCCATTTTGGTTGTTAGTTAGCCTGGCCCTATCATACTACAAACAAGAGCGGTTTGAGATTTAGCCATGAGCTGGCACAATAAGGACCACGTGCGTGTCAAGTATCAACACAACCGCGCTTTTAGTGCGCCATATGAGCGGCGCTTGCGTCGTCGGCGCCGGGCCATCAAACTATTTGTTCTCCTAATTCTGCTTGGGATTTGTTTTATTGTGATTGATATTTACCGCTCCCGCAGTCGGCCAGCAATTAGTCAAGTTCATCAATCAGTTATTGAGGGTCCCAAGACGTTTCGCTCGACCTACTTCCAATTTGATGACTATGGGGACTGGGCGCCGCTAGCTAGTAATAGTACGCCGACGAAGTTTTATTTTTACAAGCGTCAGGGCAAGTTAGTCGAGCATGAACTGATTGTCTACGTCAATGAGGAGCCGCCAAACCTCACTGCCTCACGGGCTCTGCCAATTACCATTAGTGTCGATGGTCACTTTAGTCCCCAGGATTTGACGGACCATTGCCAGACCAAGTATGGTCCGAACGAGCTCCATAAGCCCCATCCTGTCAGTATTGGCAACACGGTTGTGCCGTGTGATCCAGAGACGCCACAATTCTCAGTCATTTTTGGACAAGTTGGCAGCAACTACGTATTAAACTTAAAGCGACCAAATGGACAAACCGCCAAATACATTGTTGTGTACCGCGACCTAACTGTTGATCCCACCACCCGCACCTTACTGCAAATTGCCAAATCGTTTCGCACGCTGTAAGCGTCTCTGTTGCCGATCAGACCATATGCTATACTCCTTATGCATGAAACTTCAGCGCGGACAGCTGCAACGCCGCTGGTCTTTTCGCACCCAGCGTCGGCTTAAGCAGTTGAGTACTATTGGCTTCGTTTTGCTGTGCTT
>CAZLPY010000068.1:0-4789 GCA_964561525.1 uncultured Candidatus Saccharibacteria bacterium
CGGAACTCTAAACGAAATGCCATCTTTTCATAAAAATGGATATGGAGTCGGGTCCAGGCAATCGATTATGATAGTAAGCTGAGCTGGATAAAAGTGTTCAGCAAGTTTCATCGCTGCTGGGTTGAGGATACCAAATCGCTTTATTTGGTTAATGTCAGACACGAGCACCGCAATTGGTTTGTCCACAGCCTCACCTTTAAGACGATGGATTGCTTCAACTGCAGTTTTGCTGCGGGCATCGCAGCCTAATCCATAACAGCTCTCGGACGGGTAAATAATCACTCCGCCACCGGCTAAACATTCTAATGCTTGGTCAATAATGTTCATCATCATTGCAATCCTAGTGGTTGCACGTGCGATTGTAAAGAAATCACTATGTTACAGGTCTATCGTAGCAAGTCCAACCCGCGTTGCTTCAGGTCTGGTTTAATAGAATTACAGTATGATACTAAACGCTTTGACGCGAGGTCTTGCGATACCCGTAAATACCATTTTTGTTTCGCAGGAATAATATCGTCTTTGTCGCGAATAATTTCGATCGGTAGTTCTTGGTATGTGTATTGATCGGGAAATACTAGAGAAAGAATAGCGAATAGGTCGTAAGGAATAAATCCAGTTTTGGTGAAAGCTCGGCGATAATATGCAATGCGTTTTTCTATTGCTGAGATTAAATCAGGTTCTAAATGACCGTTTTTCTTGAGCGCGGCTAGTTCTTCCGTGCCATAGACAAAATTCTGGCAACTTTCAATGGGAATAAGTCGAATTGGCACACTTGAGTCCAAGAGTATGCGCCATGCCTCAACATCTTTTTCAAAATTAAAGTCAAACACTCCGGTCGTGATGGAGCCGACCAAGGTGATGGAGGCAGGATGATTAACATGTCGGCCAGTTTGTACTACGAGTGTTTCAATTTGCTCTGCGAGCTCGGGCGATTGCTGCAAAACGGTTGCGATATTGGTGGCCGGGCCTAGTGAAACAACCGTTAGCTTTTCGCGGCGCAAAGCAGCTTGCAATGCATCGCTGGCATCGGTTGGCTTGCCCAAATCTCGTTTTGACATTGCACCATGGTATACGGGAATGCTAGTCGGCGAATACTGCTTGACTAGTTCTCGCGCGCATTCATAGGTAAAATCACCGTTTGCATTGCCAAACACAGAGCTAATGCCACTAATTTCAAGATTTGGTGAAGCAAATGCTGCTATCAGCGCCATCGCATCGTCGATATCGTGCAGCGGCAAACCAAGCGCAGGGTCAGTGTCTATCCATATTCTGTGGTGATTTTTCACTTGCCTAGTATAGCAAGAATTTTTAGAAACTGGTTAACTAAGGACAACTATGACTATCACTAAAGTTCAAACGACCAGAATCGTTACGTCCCTCATTGTTTTGGATATTGCATGGTCGCTTATTGCATTCTTCTATGATTACAGCAGTATCGTTGCTATTCCACACTGGGCTCGTGTTTTCGTAGTTATCTGCCCGATCTATCCAGCCTTACTGGCAGCATGCTGGGATTACGAGCGGCGCCACAAAGCAATTCCGGCATTATTGTTGGCACTTTCGTCAATTGCAAGTGTGACCTATGGAGTTCTGGCTCTGGCTTTCTACCCGACTATCATGCACTACGTTGGCTGGGACTGGATAAACTTTGGCCAAATATTTTGGGTTTTATTTTACGCCTTACAAGGATTATACTTCCTCCGTCGAAAGAAATTTTCATTGCCAAGTGTATTAATCATGTCCATTTTCCTAATAGCCAGCCTGAGCACTGACTATCGTTGGCAGAGTTTTGGTTATTTAGGCGTGTCTGACCTTCCTAAATCAACACAATTTGTTTTGTTTTTGTTCGGTATCTGTACTATAATTGCCGTATCAACCCGGGCGTTACGAGGTAAGCATGCGACTGAAAAGAATAACTAAAAAAATCTTAGTGGTACTTGTTGCAATTGTGCTGGTGATCGGGGTGGTCATGGCTGCAGAAATTGCAGTTATTAATTCTTCCACCAAGTCGTACCAGTACGATCTCAATAACGCGAATAGGGATGTGCCGGCAAAGCGAGTTGGTATTGTGTTTGGGGCGAGTGTAAGTTTTAGCGGGTCCTTAAGCCCAATTTTGCGCGATCGTATGAATGGGGCTGTTGATCTATATAATCGTAAAAAAGTTATTAAATTATTATTAACCGGCGATAATAGCACCGTTGATTATAATGAGGTTCAGGCAATGCGCCGATACGCCTTGGTCAAAGGTATACCAGATGCAGATATTGTGCTCGATCATGCTGGATTTAGCACCTATGACAGCTGTTATCGTGCCTACAACGTATTTGGTGTAAGAGATGCAATATTAATTACGCAGCAATATCATTTGCCTCGCGCACTCTACACTTGCCGCAAAATTGGCATTGATGCAGTTGGAGTCGGCTTATCAGACTTTACGATTTATCCCGAATTAAAAAATCCTTATTTAACGCGTGAATTCTTGGCCGACACAAAAGCGTTTTGGCAGGTAAATGTCACGCACCCCGGTGCAAAATTTTCTGGTCCAATGGAACCTAGTATTTAATTATTTTTAATTAAATATAAGAACCGGTATCCAAGGTAGAGTGCAATAAATAATGCCAACCCGCCCAGCGTGGCAAATAAAACCGCCGGCCAAAGTTGTACCCATGATCCTTCAATAATTCCGTGCCAGGTTGATAAGGCGACTCCAAAAAGTGCAGAAACTATTATGCCATACCACAAAATATGTCTACGCGGACTCAATTTATTTTTACTTAAGAAATGTTGAAATTCAGCTTTGGTGGTTTTTGTAAATGGGAGTATTAAAAACGCATCTTCCATTGCGTCCGCATGATCTGACCAAACTAACATTTTTCCTCTGGTGATTGGTTGGAACTCATACACCGCCTTTATCAAAAATGATAAGGACACCACACATACCAATGCCAGTGTTAGTAAAACAAGCACAAGATTTAGTGTCCAAGTGTCGCTTAGGTAAATTGAGTGTAGCAATGCCAGCGTGTCCGTTATCAACACAACCGTTACTAAGCCGTTAATAAATGAACTGGTTCGTAGCATTAGTAAAAGTACTGGCAAAGTAACTTCGTGTGAGCGGCGATATTGCAGCATTCTCACCCACAGTAAAACAAGCAAAATAGGCATAATGATGATTGCATACGACATCACAAAGTCGTACGGGTCATTTGCCCATGGGCTACTGTTGCGCACCGACATAATCTGAGTTGTGTAATAAAAGAAGGCGACAAAACCTAAGCCAGTAATAGTCGCAGTGGTTGCCGCCAACATAGTGCTACGAAAACTAGAATGCAAATGTTTGTCTACCATAAATTTATTGTACAACTAAAATTGCGGCCCGTCAGTATATTTATCAGGCGATTGGTACACTTGGACGATATTATGAAACACTGGAGCGTAAAGTTGCGGTTTGTCATGCATGTCTTTAAGTAAAGTTGACCATTCTACCCACTTGGGTTGCTCAGCCAGTTCTTCGGGGTCAAAGTAAAATGGACCAGGATAAATGATTTCAAATAAAGTAAGAAATTCTCGATTATTTGGCATATCTTCATTGAGGAAAGTCAGAACTTTGCGTAGACTCAATTTTGGCAGGCCATGTTTCCAGAACAATTCCTCCTGGACCTCTTTTAGTACCCCTTTCTCAACTGAATCACCTGTTACGATATGACCACCAGCTGAATGTTGCCACAGATTAGGGTCCTGGGCCATGGTCGAGCTACGTTTATGGATTAAAAGCTCGTGCTTGGAAATATCTTTGAATATCATTGCAGACGCACACGAATGTAACAGACCTTTTTTATGACATTCAGTCCAGCTTGCTTTGCCGATCTTGTGCCCTTGCTCATCAAAAATGTCATAGATTTCGTCGACCATCATTATTCCTGCACCGTATGAGTAATCGCACTTAGGTCAAAGCCCTTGCCCGCAACTGCATCGCGGACCATTTGCTTGATGTCGCCGTCGCGAATTTCTGCTGGAGGCATTGCGTAAATTTCTTCTGGGGTAAACCAGCGTGTTTCGGTCGAGTCTTCATGTAACGGATGGGGATTATCGAAATTGTGAATTGTGCCAGTGAAAATTAACTTTATGCCATGAGGAGGGAATTCGTCCTTGCGTATTTTTTGTACATCACGACGGACAAGTGAATAAACGCCGAGCAATTTAGTCAAAGTAATATCAAACCCTGACTCTTCCAACGCCTCGCGCTTCGCGGCGTCGAGAGGATTTTCGCCAACATCAATCCATCCGGCAGGATGACTCCACTTACCAGAATCTTCATGCTTATTTGCTTCTTTGATCAGTAAGAACTTACCTTCGTGCTCTAAAATCGCACCAACGACACCAAATGTTTGAGTATAAACACGCTTATTCATATACGCTCCTACCGGCCAACTATACATCATTGAACAACATCAATAAATATTATAACCTAGATAGAGGGAGACATTAGTGGCATTAATAAAAGCTGATCGGGTACGAGAAACATCCACTACTACAGGCACTGGCGCGGTAACTTTGGCCGGCGCTGTATCTTCGTATCAGACTTTTTCGTCTGTGATGGCTAACACAGACACCTGTTACTATTGCATCGCTAACCAGGGTGCCAATGAGTGGGAAACTGGGCTTGGTACTTACGCTTCAGGAGGCAACACGCTCACTCGCACGACAGTTGTAGCGTCTAGCAACAGCGGTTCGGCTGTTACTTTTTCTGCTGGCACAAAAGATGTTTTCATTACGGCACTTGCCAGTCAAT
>CAZLPY010000069.1:0-4653 GCA_964561525.1 uncultured Candidatus Saccharibacteria bacterium
ACCTGGCTTTGCTAAACCATAAGGACCCGGCAGAGATGGATCGCATTGAGGACCTTAAAGCACGGCTTTAGCCTGGATAAGGAATGTGGTTTGATTTTTGCATCTGCTAGATTCTAATCGCTAAATTCTACATTCTAATTATGGGAGGGATGATGGAAAAAACTGCGAACGCCACAAATCATAAACCAATCAAGCTGGCCTTAATTGAGGACGAAGAGGCGCTGCGTTTTATGTATGTAACACGGTTTCGGCAAGCTGGGTTCGAAGTAGCTGAAGCGAGTGATGGAGATAAAGGCCTGGAACTGATCCGAACCTTCAGGCCGGACATTGTTTTGCTCGATATCATGATGCCAAAGATGAATGGGTTTGATGTGTTTCGCGCACTGAAGCAAGATTCGGACGCATCAGTCCGTGATATTCCGGTGGTTTTTTTAACCAACTTGAGCGAGGATGCTGGGTTCGAACAAGCGCAAAAGCTGGGGGCTGCCGGCTATGTCATGAAAGTGAAGCGCACCCCTGACGAAGTGGTGCAGCTGGTTAAAACTATTCTTTCATCGGAAAAAGCACACACAAATGGCTGAAGTCACCCACATTCCCATGGTGTTAGTTATTTTGGACGGTTGGGGCATTGCTCCCGACTGGGGTGGTAACGCTATTTCACTGGCCAAAACCCCAACTATCCATGAACTAACTCGTTCGATGCCACATACTGAACTTGCCGCCGCCGCTGAAGCGGTTGGCCTGCCTGCCGGCATCATGGGAAACTCTGAGGTGGGACATTTAAACATCGGCGCTGGTAAGATTGTGAAGCAGTTTTTACCTTTGATTGATGAAGCCATTCGGTCACGTACTTTTTTTCAAAATCCTGCGCTACTAAAAGCGATGCAAACAGCAAAAGCAGGGAATAAAACGGTGCATTTGATGGGCATATTCTCCGATGGGAGCGTGCACGGGCATATTCGTCATCTGTATGCGCTGCTCGAGATGGCTAAAGAGGTAGGGGTCGATAATGTGGTTATCGACGCCTTCACCGATGGGCGTGATACTGAAACGACCGGTGCGCTCGGCTACTATGAAAAAACCAGTAAATTTATCACGAGCATTCACTCCCCTGCTCGCTTCGGCACCGTAATTGGGCGATTTTATGCCATGGACCGTGACAACCGAAAAGAGCGTACCGAAGCCACCTATAATGCGTTGGTTTATGGCAAAGGGGCGGTATATAAAAGTGCTGGTGAGGCGATTTCGGCGGCCTACAAAGAAGGTAAAATAGATGAATTTATTGATCCCTGCATTATTCAAGAAGCATCAGGGCAAGATAACACCATCAAAGATGGTGATGTAGTGATTTGCTTCAACTTCCGCTCTGACCGAATGCGTCAAATTGTCAAAGCGTTGTGTGGTAAGGATAGTGCCATTGATCGCGGGAAGAATCCACCCAACCTCGCAATCACCACCTTTACCGAGTACGAGGCCGATTTGCCAGTTGAGGTGGCGTTTCATCCTGATCCGGTGCAAAAATCACTTTCACAAGTTGTTTCAGACGCAGGACTACAACAATTTCACGTGGCTGAAACCGAAAAATACGCTCACGTGACCTATTTTTTTAACGGCGGCATTGAATCGCCTGAACCGGGCGAAACCAGATTGTTGGTGCCATCACCCAAGGTTGCAACGTACGATAAAGCGCCGGAGATGTCAGCTGCCGGCATTACTAAAGCGCTGCTGGAAAAACTGGAGGACAAGCGCATGCAGTTTTATGTGGTCAATTTTGCCAACGCAGATATGGTTGGTCACACCGGGAATATTCGGGCTACCATTGCGGCGGTTGAGACGATCGATCGGCAGCTTCGTCAAATTTGGGAAGAAGTCAAAAAACAACATGGTACCTTAATCATTACGGCGGATCATGGCAACGCGGAGCAAAAAATTGATCCGGAAACCGGGCTTCCAGATACTGAACACACCAAAAACCCAGTACCGTTTATTTTGTGCACCGATGATCCTGCTTTGCAAAAAGTGACGTTGGTTAAAACTGGGTTCCTGGGCAATATCGCCCCGACTATTTTGGATATTATGGGACTCGCCAAACCGGACAGCATGACGCTTGATTCACTAATTCAGCATTAAATTATTTTAATCTGATGAAATACAAAAAGAGCGCTTCACAGATATGAAGCGCCTTGTACTCGGGATTGACCGTGCTTAGGTTGTTTTTTGGTTTAATGCAGATCCGTGCCATGCGGCATGCGCGGCTTCGGAGGTGCTTTGGCACTCCTTTGCCCGACCTTCGTAGGTACTCTTGAGGCCATCGTAATAAGCGAATAGGGCCTCATAAAGCTTGGGTGGAATGTTGTCCGGTATGTACCTGGCGTCTGTGGCTTGATGCTTGGCGATATCATCGATGATGCATATCAGCATCTCAGTTTCCACAGTGGACAACGAATGGTGCTCTACGATGGTATGAAAACGAACATTTATCTCCCCCTCAAGGTTACCATTGCTTGGGTATGACGCTAGTCTCTTCTCGCTCATTTCCTTGTCACCTTTCCGGCAGTGTTCGCCGGGAGAATTATTTGCGTGGGCCGGTGGCGGCCAGATCTGCCTTGAGACGCCAGGGCAGAAGGTAGCCAAGCCCAGCGAGTAGCTGTACCAACCAGTTGCTGCGCGGGTGAATGTCCTCCCGTGGGAATCCCTGGACAATCCAGCCGGTGAGCTTAGCACGACGACAAAGCAACCAGGCTACAATACGAGTTTTAAGGCTCCGGCACTGGTCGCACGCGATGCGTACCAAACCGTTATGAATGTCGTCGGCGGTTTGCTTCAGCGCGTTACTGATATTCTGCGGAGTGTTGAAGCTCTGCTCTTCGAGCTGAATGACGATCGGATTGTGGCATGTAAACTTTGCCAGCAATGCCTCAAAGAATGGCGCTACACTCAAAGCCTCGCTTAAGGTGGAGTCGCTGCTGGTTTTTCCGCCACACAGAACCACAATTACTGGACGGCTGCATGAGAGTCGAACAGCCCACGCCGCAACTTCTTCGAGATAGAATTTATATCCATCCATCTCTGCTATGGTGCGCAATTGCTCATCGAAAATGCCATAAAGGCACACGATCAGAACCATCGGATCTAGATTGTTCACGTACGCTATCCCCCTGACCACCTGAGATTGCTTGATTATACAACATACGTCACTATATGTCAATAAGCGAGGTTTGTATTCACGTCTGCCGGAGCAGAATTAGCACTGCACGAATGTTTCGGTCTATAATAACAGTATGGCAAAAATCCCCTCTGGGCGATATCAATCAATCATTTTGCTCATCCTGGACGGGTGGGGCATATCCCCGAGCTGGGGTGGTAACGCCATCACCATGAATAACCCGGAGATTATGAACGTATATTGGCGCACCTATCCGCACGCCATTTTGCAGGCGTTTAAAAAAGTGGTTGGCCCGAGTGGCAAAGTGGGCAACTCGGAAATTGGTCACTCCAGTATTGGCTCAGGGCGTGTTGTGTTTCAGGATATGACGCGCATTGGTCGCGCAATTGAGGACGGTTCATTTTTTCAGAATGAGACTTTGCTGGCCGCTGCAGCTCATGTGAAGCAGCACAATTCGAATATGCACGTGTATGGTTTACTCTCGGATGGTGGAGTGCACTCGCACATCGATCACGCCCTCGCTTTGGCCGATTTTGCCGCCCAACAGCATATTGACATTTATTTTCACGGCATTTTGGATGGTCGTGACGCGCTGTCAACTAGCGCACTTGGTTTCATCAGCCAGCTTGAAAATCGATTTCGCATCAATAACTGTGGCCATATCGCCTCGCTCGTTGGGCGGTTTTACGCCATGGATCGTGATAATCATTGGGCGCGTACCGCAGTTGCATACCGAGCTTTTGTTGAGGGTATTGGCGAGCGGTTTGATTCGGCCGAGCAAGCGGTTTCGGCGATGTATCGCAAGGGCTACGAGGATGAGTTTATGCCACCGGTGGTGATTGCCAACCAAGGGGAGGTTAAGCACATCGAGCAAAATGACGCGGTGATTTCATTTAATTTTCGCGCCGATCGTTCGCGACAGCTCGCTCAGCTTTTTTTGGGACAACACAAGCTTGGGGTGTTTTTTAAACCGCTGCGCAATGTTTATTTTGCCGGACTAGCCAGCTATCGCCTGCCTGGTGATATGCACACAATTTTTGCGCCACTTGCGATCGAAAACCCGCTCGCCAAAGTGCTGGCCGATGCTGGCTTAAAGCAGTTTCACATTGCGGAGAGTGAAAAATATGCCCATGTCACCTATTTTTTCAACGGTGGACGTGAGCAGCCCTACCCAGGTGAGGATCGGCTGTTCGTGCCTTCACCGGATGTGGTTTCGTACGCTGAGGCACCGCAGATGTCTGCGGTGGCCTTAACAGACGAGCTGATTAAGCGCATCAAAAGTAAGGATTATCAGTTTTTGGTGGCAAACTACGCCAATGTGGATATGGTCGGACACACCGGAGATATCACTGCTGCTGGAACCGCTATCGCCACGGTGGACGCATCTGTCAAACGCGTGATTGAGGCCTCTTTAGCGCAAAATAGCGCGGTCATTATCACAGCCGATCACGGCAATGCAGAGCAGATGATTGGGCTACATCGTGACC
>CAZLPY010000070.1:0-229 GCA_964561525.1 uncultured Candidatus Saccharibacteria bacterium
GCCAGCTTTTGGATCTAGGCTCCGGTCAGGGCCAAGATGCTCGATTTTTTGCTGAGCGCGGATATGCAGTAATGGCAGTAGACGTTTCCGCAGGAGCACTTGCCCTAAGCAATCATCAGGCGCGTGCCCAAAATATCAACATTCAGCATGTTCAGCACGATCTCAGTACCACACTGCCGTTTGCTGACGAAGCCTTTGACATCATTTATTCGCACCTCGCACTCCATTA
>CAZLPY010000070.1:239-4646 GCA_964561525.1 uncultured Candidatus Saccharibacteria bacterium
CCACTACCAGTCGTATTTTCAGTGAAATTCATCGAGCGCTGAAGAAAGATGGCGTTTTCGCTGTGATCCTCAACTCCTTTTTAGATCCAGAACCTAAAGACTTGCAGCAACAGATCGAACCCGGGTTATTTGCAACACCCTACGGTCTGACTATGCGCTTATTTACCCTCGATTATTTACGACAAAAAGTTTCCGGTAAGTTCTCTACTGAGCTTATGGACCAAGATGGTCGGGCGTATAAGGACGACAAGCATCACCTAATCCGATTTATTGGAAAAAAGATCTAAATCCGAAAAAGTTCTCATAACCAATTCATCACAAACCACTATGATAGTGATATAGTGTGCTCATTGCAGCGTACAGGCTGCCGATCTTTTACAATGAGGTGCAGAATGAAGATACACGAATCATTGCAACGGATGTTTGGACCAATCGAACTAGAGATGCCATCTCACCGTCGCTCGGCGTATATTAATCTTGGGCCAAAAACCCACCTGAAACCCATGCAACATATCGGCTTAGGGCGACGTTACTTCATTGTTTCCCCTACCACCATCGAATCAGTCATTTACGCGCTCTGCAAAGTCGAAGGTTTGTTACAGCCTGAAGAGAGCACTATCAAGAGAGATTGGGCAAAGCATCGGGACCGCAGTCATCAAAAAAGCGCCTATTTTGGTGTCGTTGCGCTTCACTTGTACTTCAAGTACGGCGAAAAATGGTGTTGGATGATGTTCGCTGCTGAGGACTGCACGCTCCATCAGTCTGAAATCGCACCAACTTTGGAAGTGCTGCGCAAGGCGCGTGACGAGATGAAAAATGCTCCGCAGTGGCCCGGCTGGGATCCAGTGGTGATCGCACCTGCGCCAACGCCTCCGCTCAAAGCGGGTCCCCCCTATTACCCGGAAGTATAACGTTTGTCCGCCAGCTCATCGTCTTCATCGAGCTGGCGATTTTATTTAACGCACAAAGGCCTTGCCCTTTAGTCTAGAGAGATCGCTCCGTAGTGATGACGAGGCGGTTTTTGCTGGTGAGGTCATTGTCTTCCTCCTTATTTATCATATGTGAGAGGTGTTAAGCTTAAGCTCATACATTCTCATACACCTACTGACAGTAATTAGTTACATGAAACGCGTGGTGGCTTTCACCCCCGACCATTTACTACAAGATCAGTTTTTGGACAAAAAAATCACCCCGGCTACTGTGCTGTAGCGGCCGGGGGTGAGTATCACTGTACTTATGTCTACGACCTATCCGCTTGCGCGGCTAAAAGCCGTAATGTGAAATCCCTCCGGAGAGCGATCAATTTTCGCTCCCCCCAACCGCTCTCTTCCATGGAGAAAATCATCGAGAATTCTCTCGGCATATTCATGCTGGGGAGTGACCCTATGGTCACCGTTGTGGATATCGATTGGGATCTGCTTGTTCTGCGGAGGCATCGAAGAGTTCGTGGACATGAATCCTTACGTTCCTTTCCATGCTGAATGCGACAGTGATGATGAGGTACAGTGATGTAATTTAGTATAGCGAAAGTGCTGCAAATCGTCTAGGATCACGCGACTGAATTGCGCTCAATCAGTGTTGGTAGAGGCCGACGAGCTCAGCTTGATCTATCACATGATTAGCCATCGCTTGTTCTAGCTCAGTTCGTGTCGTATCAGTGTCCCTGTCCAGCATTTGATCAAGTGCAAACAGCTTAAAATAATAATGATGTACGCCACTCGGTGGACACGGCCCCATGTAGCGAGCCTGACCTGCATCATTTCTACCTTGGATAGTCCCCGCTGGCGTCTGGCCCTCATCAAATCCAATGCAGTTTGGCGAGATGTTCCATATCAGCCAATGAGTGAACGTGCCCCTTGGCGCATCGGGGTCTGTAACGGTCAACGCCAGGCTAACAGCTGCGTTCGGAACGTCGTCAAATTGGAGCGGTGGGCTGGTATTTCCCCCATCGCAGGTGTAGTTGCTTGGAATAAATCCATTCTGCTCGAATGCGCTGCTGCTAATTCTCATTGTACTCCTTGTATATGTTTTTCTGTCTTCCGTCATCCGACACTATACATTGACGAACCATGGTACTACAATAATACTATGACCCATTCAGTTAGCAAAAAAGTACGAACGACCCTCAAAAATATGCATGCCGATGCTGGCACCAAAGCGGGCATACTCAATATATATGAGCATACCGGTGATCTGAAAAAGCCAAGCGAACTGCACTATTTATCCGAGCACGAGCGCGATTTATTCTCGCGTGGATTTGAGTTGTACTTACAAACGCATGACCATCTAGTGCGCAAATTGCACGCGCCACTTCATTATGGCCGAGCGGTGTTTTTGCTGGCACTCGTTTATTATTTGTCGCTTGCAACGTGGCTGATCGGCTTGGTCAATAATGGAATCGATCAAGGTCGGCCGGTCGATTGGCCAGTGGTGTGGATGTGGGTCGCTTTTATCTCAGCGATTAACGCGGTGCTGATTGGGTATGGTCTTCATCTCGAAATGATCGGTTTCCATGGTCGTCTCAACCAATCGCAGCGCATCGTCGCGTTGATTGCAATTGTGGCACTCTCGATTGCGATTTTAGCGAACATATTGGCACCGTACTTGATCGATAGCAGTACCACCGCCTCAACTGTGTTTTTGCAAAATGCTTTGTAGGCGGTCTCTGGCGAATTGATCCTATTTGTGGTACATTAAGTGCCTCCTGAAGAGCACGTTCCTTATCGGCAAAACCAGAAGGCACTTTCCAATTTACGAACTCTCGGCTATAGTATAGGTACTAGGATGAGAGCAGTATGAGATTACAGGAAAAACGACACGCAATATCGTTACGTCTGGAAGGATATACATATAACGAAATTCGCGCAAAAATCCCAAACCTTTCCAAAAGCACAATATCTGGATGGATGAAAGGTGTGGAGTTAACAGATTCGCAAAAGCAGCGCATTCAAAATAAAATTCGTACTAGCGCCGAATCATCACGCTTGAGGGGTGCGTGGGCTAATCATCAAAAAGCTCAGAATCGTATCGCATTGCTTTATAAGGCAGCAGAGAAAGATTTTAAGACTTTCTCTACCGAATCACTTTTTGTTGTAGGTATATCGTTGTATTGGGCAGAAGGGGCAAAAACTAGTCGCCGATTTCAGTTTATGAATTCTGACCCCGCTATGATTCGGCTTATGATGAAATGGCTAAGGAAATATTATAACGTACCTAATCAGGACATCATAATTAGACTTTACATTCATCACGTGTATGCACATGAGGATTGTGAAAGCTTTTGGTCAAAGGTTACCGAAATATCTGCCACAGAATTTGCCCGAACGATTTACAAACCATCAGGTCATTTAGTAAAAAAGAATCAGAATTATAAAGGCTGTCTTCGAATTGAGGTCAGAGGCAGTAATCTTTTTTGGAAGATGATGGCATGGAAAGATATGATTACTGAGTTGTAGCCCCCGTGGTGAAACGGATATCACACTGGTCTTCGGAACCAGCGTTGCAGGTTCGAATCCTGCCGGAGGCACCATATGATTTGTTATCGAAAGTAATTAATACATGAAGCGAAAACGAGTTTTTATTATTCATGGTTGGGAGGGACATCCGGGGGAAGGATGGCTGCCGTGGCTCAAAAAAGAGTTAGAGAATCGCGGATTTGCGGTCTCGGTGCCACAAATGCCTGATACCAACAAACCGCGCATTGAAAAGTGGATCCCGGCTCTAGCTGAACTGGTTGGTCGAGCTGATGAGCAGACGTACTTTGTCGGCCACTCTATGGGCGTTCAAGCTATTGCTCGCTACATTGAAACTCTGCCAGAAGGTGTTAAAGTCGGTGGCGCGGTGTTTGTAGCTGGCTTTTTTAAGCGACTGACTGGTTTAGAAGATGACATGGAAGTCCAAGCAACCGATCGGCATTGGCTCGATGCGCCGATCAATTTTGATAAAATAAAATCTCATTTGCCAAAAAGCATCGCTATTTTTTCCGATAATGATCCCTATGTGCCGCTCGATAATCAGGATGATTTTCGCGATAAGTTAGGTTCTAAAATTATTATCGAACATAATATGCGCCATTTCAGTGGAGATCACGGCGTGACTGAATTACCAATTGCACTCCAAGCACTGTTAGAGCTCGCCAACCATTGACATTATTCATCAATAAGTATATAATATGACAATTAACAATATCGTGTCTTTTTTTGTTGGTCAAATACGCGCATAAATCTGTCTACTGTGCGCGTTGAGGCTGACTGAGGGAGATTGTTATGGACAAGGTCATTGCATTCCTGAACGGGTTGAACCTCGCGGGGCTTGATTGGAGTAATCCTGACGCGGACAATATTGTGCGCCGCGCTACCGTCAACTACCAGGATCGAGAAGTAGTGATATTGGAGGTCGTGGGAGGAC
>CAZLPY010000071.1:0-4515 GCA_964561525.1 uncultured Candidatus Saccharibacteria bacterium
TAGATGTTATTATCGGCCAGTAGGGACAGGCCCACACCAGACGCGACATAGTGCTCAATAAGGGCCAATGCGCTCGCTTCACATACGGAGAGTGGTGGTGCGGTCTCTCGCCAGGTGGTTTGTGCGTAGTAGTTGAGGCGCGAGCCAAAGATGCGCGGGGGATACCAGTTCGAATACAATCCGTAGACAAAATCCCTAACACATCTCCCGCTAATACAATGCTTGTACGAGCACTGTGGCAAAGCTTTGCGGATCTGAAGCAAGATGTCGGCTACGAGTTGATGGAACTCGGTATGGTGCCGACCCCACTCCGTTACCTCCAGAAGTCAAATGCATTAGCGCTCGTTGTCGAAGGACATGGGGAATACCGCTGCGGAGTAGCGGAGGATGTCACGACTAAGCTGGAATCAGACGAAATCGCCTTCGGGGACGTCTTAAGTATTCCTGCTGGCATGGCACACGATTTTCGCCCGGGAGACAATGGTCTAAAGATCATCACGATCCGCGATCTACCCTCGAGTGGCGGCTACTGCCTGCTCGGATAATGGATCCAAAACCACACTGACGCCCGGCTTGATACTCTTCATGCCGGGCGATTCTTAATATCTTCGCAAAATAACCATTTCGTGGTAAAATAGCGCTATGGGCTTGTGGCGGAATTGGCAGACGCGCTAGACTCAAAATCTAGTTCTGGCAACAGAGTGTGGGTTCAACTCCCACCGAGCCCACCATGCACTTATTTGTTATAATTTTAAAACTCAAACGATGCTATAAAAAATATGAAAAAGCTAAAGCATATCGGATCAATATCTAAATCTCGAACCTTGGAGATACCAAACCGCAAGTCAGCACAAATATTAGCTGTCTCTAAAAGACAGATTGAAAACGAAAATTATCTTAAGTTTAGTTCTAACAAAGAAGCGCTCAGCTTTTTGAACAAAAAGCTAGATGAACTCATTTCACCCGGAAGGGTGTAAAACAAAGCAACTAGTTCGTAAACCTGAAACTATTTACTAATGTATCAACCTGTTCCCATAGCGATTTTTGAGCATCACTAAATGAAGCCATCGATTGCGCCCTTGTAACGGCAAAGGTATGGCCACCTTTGATTACGTAATATTCACCTTCAGTATCAGCTGCTGGAGCATCGTTGAATCCAGCAGTAAATTTTGTCGCCGAGGATCCAGCGAATGTGACCGTCTCATTTGTTTGATTTGGCGTCCCAACCCATTCCTGAGCGATTAAGTCACTGGGCGACTTTTTGCTTATACCAATATATCCATAATGATCCGAGGCGCCAGGTGGGGTGTAATCAACATAAAATTCAAAGCTTTTCCACGGCTCTTGGAGTTGCGGGTTCTTAGCAACATCCATTTCATTAATGGTCCATGTCGGCGGATATTGAAACGAAAAGCTGTAGGTTGTATTCGTGTATGTTTTCCAATCTGTGGTTGCATCAGTCGTCGTCAGTTGAAAACTGTTGAACATATTAATGGCATCGATATTGTCATTCTTCACCGCTATTTCCAATGAATCGCCAGCCGAATTGGTCAAAAAATACAAAGTTGAAGTATCGCCAGGATTAACATATTTAAAGCCACTTTTACCAGCAATCACGGTGGCTACAGTGGTACTGGCAGAAGCGCCAAGATGCTCTTTTATGCTATCAGCCGTAGCTTCGAAGCCATACAAACTTACTGAAAATAGTGCATTCGTGTTTTCAGTTCCAACCACAGCGCCTTTTGCAAAAACGCTCACAGCACTTGCGACAGCAGGATCTGCTGGCAAACCTTCCTGTCCAGTAATACCAGTAACGGTAGCGTCGGCTGGATATTTAAACGAATACCCATACTTTGTATTTGTTTGTGTTTTCCAACCGGCTGTTGGATCAGTAGTTGTTGATTGCGTGGACGTGCTTGAAGTTGGCGTCTCATTATTTGTTGCGATTTTGCTATTTGCATACAAGTATGCGCCCCCACCAATAACTAAACCTGCAGCAAGCAAACCTAGGAGCACCTTCCATAATGTTTTCATATTATTTTACCTTTCGTTCCCATGATTATAGCATTTTTTAACTCATTATGACACGATCAAGCCTTTCCACCCTCCAGGTGGAAAGTGCTAAACAAGCGCGAAACTATTGACAGATTCGATATAATAGTGTTATAATATGGCTTCTCAAGTGAATATTGAGTAAGAAAGTCAGCACGCTATGTCATATTTTGAAGCAACGCCTGGTTTGATTCTGGCCGAAGACGATGTCCGTCGGCTGATTTTGCATGACCAAGCCTTGAGCCGCTTTCGTCTGAGTGCCCTGCAAAAATGGACCCGCGCTCTTTCTACTGTGCTGGTGTTAGCAATTTTGTCCTATCTGGTCCTGAACGCTCCGGCAATGTTCACTAAAACCCAGTTTTACGTACAATCAGATGTGCTGCCTCAGGCGCCAGAGGCGCTGCAAGGCACCCTACCGGTACCAGGCGAGGCAGTGGTCCAATCTGCAGTAGTAACGGAGAGCAAATCGCACAGCACCTTAGCCGATAATCACCTCTACATCAAACGGATCAAAGTTGATGCACCGATCAATTGGGATATTACTAATAATGACTCCGATGTGCTGGAATCACTCAAGTCAGGCGTGGTACAGCTTGCTGGCACAGCAAAACCGGGACAGCTCGGCAATGTATTTATTGTTGGCCACAGCTCTGACTACTTATGGTCAAGCGGGCACTTCAAACATGTCTTTACCTTGCTACCGAACCTCAAAATCGGCGATGCGATCACCATTATGTACAACAATATCCAATACGACTATCACGTCAGTGAGATCAAAACCGTCGCACCTGACGACACTTCAGTGTTGCAAAGCGATGGCACCGCCAAGCTTAGCCTGATGACCTGCGTTCCAATTGGCACCAAAGCAAAACGCTTGGTGGTGATCGCCACTCCAACGAATGAGGCGCTAAACACCCAGGGCTTGCCAGTGCAAAATAGCAACAGCGGAAGCTTACCCGCCGCCCAATAAAAAGTAGAATTTAGACGTTAGAAAATAGAGGCCAGAATCTAGAGGGCAACGAGGCTATAGTTCTATTTTTAGCCATGTATCATTAATGGTATGTACAAATAGTGCCTCGTCTCCGCGCGATACGGCGATATCGCTGATTGGTTGTGTCGGATGATACAGCATCGAGTCATTCGTGCCGTCCACCTCCACAATGTGTACATCACCATTTAAGTAAGCCACATGATTTTGATCATCAAACCAACAAGCATCGGTAATCGGCTGTGAGAGGCGGGTAATCAGGCGGGTGGTGGTGCGTAATTCGCCACCCAAAATGCGCAATTGATCGCTTTTGCTGGGCTGGTTTGCGCTACATAACGCTACTTTGTCCGTGGGCGCGCTGACGTTCACACTTGGGGAAAGTGGCCAGAGGCGCACAAACCCGGCCTCACTAACGGTGCCTGCATCGACCCACACATTTTTTTGCCATGGCAGATACCCAACCTTCGTAATTGATACGCGATGAATTTGATTAGGAGCAAGATGCAACATAGTCAACGGCAACGCCGATCCGGCTGGCAGCGTATCGAGTGTAATGTTTACGCCCGTTTGATTCCCATCGAGTGAAATGGCACCAGTGGCGTTAAGAGTACGATGCTGTAAATTGACGTCGTAGCCGAGGGCAAACACAATCAACAAAGCTGAGGCACAACCAAACAGCAGTACCACAAGTGCTCGCCGTAACCACAAGCGCACTGTCCAAGCTAAAGATCTATGATGAGACATAGTTCCATCGTAGCAGATTTTTAAGCCTGCAGCGCATTGGTCAGCACTATCTATGCGTCAGGCACATCGCAATTGCCATGTCCTAAAATTGAATATAGGGCCAAAACACCGTATAATGGCGACACAAGCATCAATGCGTGGTGACCTAACAAGGACGGCTTAGCCGGACTTTTTGTCACTAGCTTTTAGAAAAAGGGACACGTATGATACGCCGTATCGCTATCGATCTTGGCACCACCAACGTTATTGTCAGCGTGCCAAAAAAAGGCATCATCTTAAATGAACCGTCCGTTGTCGCACTAGAAACCGCCGGCAATAAAGTGATGGCAATAGGTGATGAAGCAAAAAAAATGCTCGGCCGCACTCCTGAGTCAATTGTGGCAAACCATCCGCTAAAGGATGGGGTAATCGCAAACTACCGCATTACCGAAACAATGTTGCGCCATTTTATCAATAAAGCCACCGGATCGATCCGTCTGTTCAAACCGGACGTGATGGTCTCTATTCCGGCTGGTATTACCTCGACTGAGCGAAGAGCAGTGATTGACGCCATCACTCAAGCCGGCGCCAAACAAGCCTACTTAATTAAGGAACCAATCGCGGCCGCTCTGGGCGCGAACATCCCGATTAATACACCGTCCGGCAATATGATAATTGACATTGGAGGCGGTACTACCGAGGTGGCGGTAATCGCTCTTGGAGATATCGTGGCCGCCACATCAGTACGAGTC
>CAZLPY010000072.1:0-4459 GCA_964561525.1 uncultured Candidatus Saccharibacteria bacterium
AATTGTTTGTACAGCTGATCCAGCTGCCACATCAAGCTGTGGCCTTCGCTCTTCAAATGAGCGATCAGCTCAGCCATCAGCAGCGCCGCCACAGCAGCATCTTTATCGCGGGTATATGAGCCTTTCAAGATGCCGTAGCTTTCCTCACCACCAAACAAAAACTGCCGCTTTCCCTCATTTTTGTGGATCAATTCCGCTACATACTTAAAGCCGATTAAAATATCATGCTCAATTGCTACCCCAAAATGCTCGGCTAGCGCATCCAAAAAATCCGTGGTCACAATGGTCCGTACAATAAATTGATTGCTGCTAAGCTCGCCTTTTAGCTTCATTTGATTCAGCACGTGATAGCACAACAGCGCCGCAATTTGATTGCCAGAAAGATAGTGATACAAGCCTGCCTCACCTCGGGCCACTACACCTAACCGATCCGCATCCGGGTCGGTGGCGATCCCGATATCGGCATTAATGCGCTTGGCGTACTCGGTCACCATCGCCACCGCAGATTCCACTTCCGGATTAGGAATGTGATTCTCGATGTTAGGAAAATGCCCATCGGGCTCTAGCTGCTCTTTGACCAACGTAATGTCGCCAAAACCGGCCGCCTGCAATACTGGTAATACATTTTTGCTGCCAGTACCGTGCAGCGGAGAGTAAGCAATTTTGACAGCCCGATCCGGCACCATTGATTCTGCTAATACAGCAGCAACGTAGGCCTGATCAATTTCATCTCCGACTATGGTGACCAAACTATCCTTTCTGGCTTGGTCAAAAGACATCGATCTTATTTTATGAACCGCCGTAACATGTCGCATCACGGCCTGATCGTGCGGAGCCACCATCTGCCCACCATCCGACCAGTAGATTTTAAACCCATTATCACTGGGCGGATTGTGACTGGCGCTAATCACCACTCCGACAGTTGTGTGTAGATGCCGCACTGCAAACGAAAGCTCAGGGGTGGCACGAAAGCTATCAAACAGAAAGACCTTAACCTGATTTGCGGCAAAAACGCTTGCAACGTAATGAGCAAAATCGACTGAGGTGAGCCGCGTGTCGTAAGCGATAGCCACCGATTTTGCCTCCTCTGCATCAAGTTCGTTTAGATAGTTAATCAGTCCTTGCGCCGACTCACCCAACGTCACTTTATTGATGCGATTTGAGCCAATGCCGACCGTCCCACGGCGTCCGCCGGTGCCAAACGGAATAATAGTAAAAAAGCTATCTTCGAGCGTTTTCCAATCCCCTCTTTCAATCAGTTCGTGCAGTTCGTGCCGATATTCGGCATACTTCGGCTGCTCCAGCCATTGCATAATATTGCGATACGCCGCATCGGAGATCTTTTTTGAAGCTTGCGCCTTCTTACTAAGTTCTTGAAAATCCATGCGTAAATCCTTATTGGCTATGAAACACAGATGAAAATGATGAACGTCGAATTGCTAATTTCTAATTAATGTCAGAATGCTGAAATGACACACTGGGGCATTGTTAATTATTTAGAAATTAGACATTAGTAATTAGTCATTTCATAAATACTTGTGTTTTGTTTCGTCTTGCTTTAATTGTTCGATGATCTTTTTCACTTCATGAGCCCTAGATTTATCCGCCACCAGCAACACATCCGGGGTATCCACCACAATCACATTTTTTAAACCAACTGTGGCTACTAACTTATCACCGACTGTGTACACTAAACTATCTTCAGTAGCATGATGAACGTGATGGCCTTTTGACACAACATGCTCACCCGATGCAGTTCGTATAATATCGTGCAGCGAGCTCCACGTTCCAATGTCCGACCAGCCCAAATCGGCTGGGATAACGGCGATGTGTGGTGCGTGCTCCATAATAGCGTAATCGATGGCAATTTCGTCCACTTGGTCATAGTGTTCTTCAAGCACTGCTTGGTATTGAGGAGTGCCGATTGCGGCTTGAATAGCCATTAAATGTTCGTAAGTGTTCGGCAAAAACTGCTGATACAACTTGAGCAGCGTGTCCACACGCCACACAAAATAGCCAGCGTTCCACAAATAGTGCCCATCGGCTACGTATCGTTCGGCTGTCGCAGCATCTGGCTTTTCGATAAACTGTTTGACGCTAAATACGTCCTCGTTGCCATCAAGTGCGCCATCCATGTGGATGTAGCCGAGCTCGGTCGAGGCGTAGGTTGGCTTAATGCCGACCGTCACTAATACTTGCGGATGTTTTTTAAGCACCTGGGAGGCTAGCCGAATAGCGTGATGAAAATTTTGCACGTTTGTCACCGCATGGTCAGAGTGCAGTGATACCATCACGGCCTCCGCATCCTGTTTTTGTAAATGAACGGCATTTAAGCCAATGGCGGCCGCGTTGTTTTTTAAGCTCGGCTCAGTAATAAAATGGTCTTTTGCTAGCCCAGGAAGCTGTCGTTGCATTTCAGGCACATACTGAGCCACCGTTCCGATATAAATATGATCGCTATCTACGAGCGGCATTACCCGCTCCACCGTCTGTTGGATTAGCGATTTATCGCCAATGAGGTTTTGCAACTGCTTCGGCAAGTCCTTGCGGCTCATCGGCCACAATCGTGTGCCCGACCCACCAGCCATAATTACAATGTGTAGTGCCATGATATCCTCGACAAATACTACCGATAATCTACCATATTTTTCCTCATCCGTTAAGAGTTATGACAAAATAAATTCGGTAATTTTCATTTTTTTAGATAGTTTTTGGGTATAAAAATGAGGTGGCTGCACACGAACCACCTCGATACTTCAATGTAGACGATCACACTGCATTAGTACCTCTTGGAACCCACACAATGCCTGCTTCGCACGCGGCACGAAGATGAGATTGCGCAACTCGGTTAGACAAACTAACGAAGTTACAAAGACTCTTTCAATATCACTCCTGAGCTTCGGTACGAAAATAGTGCAACATGGGCATGACCAGGCAATTGATCTGATTGCCTGAGCATCGAGATCTAACGAAGACGGGCTAATTGGCTCTGTTAAATGATACCGAAGAATAGTCGGGCAATGCTCGGCCGGGCCATAGACTTTTGACATCACAGTTCTGATTGCACTGCAGCTCGGACGGCGCTCACCGCGTACCGATACGATCAATACCTGTGGGGAAATCATTGGATCAATCCCTCTCTAGTTGTTAAATGACGTTGGTCACAACTATACCACTTTTTTGGTTCAAAATCATCATCTAAACAATTACTGTGTCTCTAAACACAAAAATAGGCGGGGGACGAATAGCTCGTCACCCGCCTAGGGTCAGATCTTGACCGCATGGTACATCGGCTGCACTAACCGGAATGCGTTGCCATCATCCGATATCAGAATGTCGCAGCCTTCTCGGTTGAGCTGGAGCAACCAGCCCAACAAAGCCTGTTCGGCCTCACAGCAAAATCCGACGAGCACAATGACCCTGGATTTTTCTTTCACCGTCGTGTGCATGATCGACTCAGCGGCGAGACGAAATTCATCGGGGCAACTGCAATCACCTGCGACGAATGGCACGATCGGAAAATGCATCGCTTCCCCGTAGAGAGCGACCAGCACTGCTTCCACTGCATCGCCGGTGATTGAAACGTCAGTGCCGCACGGCTTGACGCACAACACAGTTGGACTCATCGATTTCTCCTCTTCATACGTCGTCTTCCTCGTGATGCAACGTGCCTCTGGCAGCCATATGCTGCTCAACAATCTCCTGTATGGTCATCGGCCGAATGTAAGGCCCTATCTCCGCAAACCGCTGCTCCACCAGCTTCGCATCAAGCTCCTGCTGCCCGCTGTAAAGCAATGCCACTTCGATGTGCAGCGCTGCTTGCGACATCTTTGCAGGCTTAGGGGCTTTGTCGATGTTTAGGCCACAGCGCGGACAGTATTCGCCCTCCCGATGGTCGCACACAAACTCTTCCGTTCTGTCGTCAAACCTTAATCGCATACAGCCTCTCCTTTCATAGCCGCGATGCGTCGTGCGGTGAACCAGATGTAATTGCCGGCGTGTGCGCCGAAAACGACACAAAACATGAGCTGAACTATTCCCTTATCAGGCGCGTCCATCACAAGAGCAATGTGGATAAAGGCCCGGGTTATCCACCCCATTACCTCGACTCCAATCATGCAGCCGACGATCCAGCGAAACACCCGGAAAGTTCTGCCAAAATCATGATCCATCATCTCCCTCTCTCTCTGTCTGGACACTTCTTAGACTGCCTGATAGGCCCCACGAGCACGGGCTCGACCGAACACACCTAGCGCTTTCCAGTCCGGAGAGCGATTCAGTTTCTTGCGCCTGCGACGATTCCGCGGGCCTCGCCTATTCCGGCAGTCAATGATAATGAGAACAATCGCAATGATTATCGATATTGATGCCGTTCCCATTGGGATAGCGGAAAGAATGAGCCATGCTTTCAGTACACTAATCCAGAATTTCGGCAGGATTATGAAGGCAAAAAACGCTA
>CAZLPY010000073.1:0-4411 GCA_964561525.1 uncultured Candidatus Saccharibacteria bacterium
TGGTGGAGTCTTTGGTTAAGGCTGGTATGTTCGCCAATGCCTATCCCCGCAAGGCGGCTGAAATTGGAGAAGAATTTCTTGGATGGCCCAGGAATCTTCTATTAGAGGCTCTTACACATGATGAAGGACATATTCTCTTTTGGGACTTACTCCCGCGACTCGAAGACTTTGAGGATTTGCAAGAAATTGCGGTAAAAGAATTAGGATTGTGGGAGAGCACGATTGATTTACGCACATTTATTAATTCAGAATTTGCCCAGCGAGCTTATCGAGATTGGACGCTTGATACGCGCCGAGAAATAAAAGATAAAGGGCAAAGACGCACACTACCAGGGAATTTAGCCGAAGCGGTAGCGCAACTCCGCAGTCATATTGGCACATTCGAGGTTGCAGGGTTGCAGTATATAAAACCCGGTGATAAGTATCCGCTGCACATATCGCGAGCTGAGGAGAAGCCAGAAAATATCTTCACCACGATTGAAGCAGCGACTTACGGTGAAGAATTGGTAGTGAATGGCCTGGTGTCTAATGTGAAGGGTATTTATCTTTTCCCCGTTACTACTGCAACCGATCCAGATAGAGTTTTATGTAAGCTCACCCACGAGCAAGCAAAAGAGATTCAAGGAGCACTTCACTTCGGAGCATCAAGTAAAGAGGCTGAGGGGCTTGTTAGTGAAACAGATGAAAATGCGTTCTTCAGTAACACCATTCCTGTAAACAGGCTACCCCGAGAAGATGCAGTGTGGTTCTCAATTCGCTATACTGTTTTTCGATTACTTCCCGTTATTTTAGAGGCGGTGAAAAAAGATTAATCGGCTCTGGTGGCCGAGTGCGATCTTGACAGAATCTCGTTTCAGTGCTAATATACAGAGCATTAGATGAGCAAACGTCATCTAATATCCATTGAACTTTTATAGAGATTCTTTCTCCTGACAGTTTGGATCGCCTAACCAGCGGACAGACGAGGATAACTCAACGCCTAATAAACGGCTGCGAGGTATTCTGGTCTGTCCGCTTTTTGTTTTTACAACCGAGTAACAACATGGCGGCGATAAGGAGAAGAACAATGAAAGTCCTGGTCGTTGAGGATAATGCATCCTATGCGAAAGTGGCAAAGGAAACGCTCGAAAACGCGGGGCATATCGTTATTATGGCCCATTGCCTTGAGAAGGCGCTAGCGACTATTGGGGAGACGGAGGTAGTTCTGACGGATCTTCACTTCCCAGAGAAGCCCCGTCAAGCCTGGCGCGAGGGCAATATTTCCAAAGCTGTCATCACGGCACTTTTCCTTGACGAGGAAGAACTCTATACAGCCGCTTACCGCCGCCTTATGATTGACGAACTGAACGAGGTAGAGCTTGCGGCAGAGAATATTGAAGTTCCCCTCGGGCTGAGAATTGCTGGTGAGGCGTACCGAAGGAAAATTCCTTGCTCCATCATTACGGATGGAGATCGCCATGCCGGCCGATTGGGAATTCTCCGGTATTATCTGGCGGAGGCTTTCGGCGGAAAGGACTTCGCAAGGGCGATCTATAGTGGCGGACTAGACGTCTACAAAGAGCGGGGTGCAACCTGGATCGATGCCCTTGTGCGAGCAAGTATCCCTGAGTGGGTCGGCCCTATTCTGACATCGTCTCGTCAGGATTTGGCAGCAACATTCTTTGGCTCATAGCTACGTCAAAAGGAGAGGACCATGTCTGAGCTTACCGAGTTGGTAAAGACAGTAATGCATGAATCTGGCCGGGCTGCGCATGCCTATGGAGATGGCTGGCCTACTACGACCGGCCCGTTCGTGGATGAGAAAGCTGGCCTCGCCGTTTGGAGTGAGGAGCAAGCATATTCGGACGGATCGGCCGTGGATGTGATCTACCTCATGGACCGGACTGGCGAATATAAATGCGTGCACCAGCATCAATTCCCCCGCAGAAGCGGAGGGCGGCTGTTCGTTACGGGGATCAGTGGGGGGAAAATCGCCTATTCCTTTAAGAGCCGCTCGGAAGGAGAAATCGAGAGCCGTGAGCTCGAAATTGAACATCTCCCTTAGCATGAGAATGAGCCTTACGAACTTTTTCGCAGAGAGGAGGCGCAACCTCTTCTCTGCTCTCTCTTAGTGCAGGTCAATATGGTCTATACTAAGAGGGAGGAAAACAAGAATATATTTTTACCACACAATAGGAGATCAATTATGAAGGATGGCATGGAGATGGCTACTTATGTAGCCGATACCGAGAGCAACCAGGGAAAAGATAGCATGAGTTATGGTGAATTAGTTACCCACACAAGCACTATTGCACAGGAGTTGGAAACACTATCAGAAATCTCTGATCCGCATGACATCTTGAAGCAGGTTTCTGATATGTGCGAAAACACTGCATACGTTGCTCATCGTCCGGAGAATGAAGTAGTTGACCAAGCAGAAATTGAAAGAGCATTAGAAACACTTTCCCATGTAGCAGCCGCAGCGAATCATATTGAAAAGCTGATAGTTGATGAGTTACAAGAGTATATACCTGGCCTCTCTGTAGACCACCTCCATAATAGTCAAAGTTTGATGGACGTTCACGAGCGGTTAGGCCCTGTCATTCGCCAGAACTCTGAACTAAAAAGTCGCATCAATGGAATACGAATGATCATTGATGATATTCACTCGCTGCGCCTACCTTCACGCTTGCCTTTGCGTATTTCATCGTTGCATCAAGCCCTTGCTCGTTTAGAGTCGCCGCACAACGCTGTTAGCTAGATCATCTGTTCGTAATCTGATATAGTAGTGTCGTCCTGATCATAGATACACATTATCTGCCCCATCCAATTCATAAAAAGTTCAAAACAACTTGCATCAGGGCGACCAGCAAAAAAATCAACTCAAAGAAAAAGTAGCTATAAAACAGCTACTTTATCTGTTATATTACCTTTATCCTTGTCTTGTCGGTTGGAGAGAATCCTATGACACCAATGCATAAGCGAGCAATTGAGAGCACGGAGGAGTTTTTAGCACGTTTCTTTGCGGCTCTGAGAGCGCCGGCTGAGCCAGAGCTCATTAGGCCAATAGTATGCGAGCCATCGTCTCGCTACCCTCTTACGATCGAGGAATGGAGAGAGCACGAGCGAGCGGGTAAGGGTACAGTCCACGTTTTTTGCGACCGCTAAGAAATGAGGCTCGATTCACGGATTGCAGTTCAAGCAAGCCATGAATTTTTTAAACATAACTCGCATTCATATATTGCACCTTGAACACCCTGTGTTCTAAATGCTATATTTTACACAGTAAAATTAGAACTACGGACGCAGAGCGTCCTAAGTGCTATAATCTTTAACATGGAATATAGATTAATTCGGGCCAGGCGTAGGACGCTTAGTTTGCAAGTAGCGGACGATGGGCGGTTGGTGGTGCGGGCGCCGCTCAGGATGCCAGAATTTTTTATTGCACAATTTGTTGGTCAAAAAATGGATTGGATCGATAAAACGCGCCGACTTCTTACCTCCAAAAAACGTATCAGTAAACAATATAATGAAGGTGAGCAGTTTCTCTATCTAGGTCAGGAATATCCATTAGTAATTGATACTGCTGCTCGAACGCGACTGAGCTTTGAGAATCAATTTATCATGCCAGCACTTACCTCAACTCAAGGCCGGAAATTGTTCGAAAGTTGGTACAAGGTACAAGCGCAAAAACTATTTTTGGAGCGGGCACATTATTTTGCTGATAAGATGAATGCACAGTTCAAGGCGGTGCGTCTCACAAACGCCAAAACTCGCTGGGGAAGCTGCAATGTGCACGGGTCGCTTAGGCTCAATTGGCGCCTTATTATGGCACCGATCGAAATAATTGATTACGTGGTGGTGCATGAGCTGGCACATACTCTACAGCTTAATCACAGCTATGAGTTCTGGGCTATCGTAGAAAGGCAGATTCCGGATTATAAAATAAAACGGAAGTGGTTGAGGGAAAAGGGACACCAATTAAATGTCTAATAACTAATTTCTAATGACGAAGCAAACCTCACTCCGTCCCTCTCCTACAAGGAGAGGGTGGCCAGAGGCCGGGTGAGGTGCTTTAGGATTTAGTCATGAATTATTGAGCATGAAGTAGGAACATATGACCACTGGGTATTCAGGTAAAACGTTGGTGCAGAAACTGGGCATCCGCCCAGAGTTTACTATCTGTATTCTTAATGCACCGGATGGTTACAAGCGAGTACTGGGCAAATTACCCGATGCAGTGACGATACGGGAAGTGTTACATGATCAAGCTGACTTGATTCAATTTTTTACCACCAGTCGACACGAGCTGGAGAGTGCTTTTGCGGAGCTTAAATCGGTTCTGAAGCAAAAAGGTGCTCTGTGGATCTGCTGGCGAAAAATGGCATCAAGCATTGCTTCAGATTTAAATGACAATATTGTCGGTGACATT
>CAZLPY010000074.1:0-4366 GCA_964561525.1 uncultured Candidatus Saccharibacteria bacterium
GTACCGCGGTATAGGTGCAGGAACTCGGGGATGTTCGCGACTTCGAACTTCTCGGCTATACGAGACCACAATTCATAGTCCTCGGGAGGCTGCCTACGAGGGTCAATTGTGTATGGACCAACGGTATTAAAAACCGATTTTCGAATCAGGACCGAACTGTGAATGAATGGATTATCAAATAATAACTCAAATTTGAGCTGCCAACTCGCAGTAGGATGCTTCAGCGCCCTCCTCGTATCCTTTTCTTCCTCGTAGATAAGTGCCCAGGTGCCAACCATCCCGCATTTAGGATGATGCTGTAAAAAAGCTAGTTGTTTCTCCAGTCGTGTAGGTTCAGAGACATCATCCTGATCCTGTCGCGCGATGTAAGCACCTTTGGCCATGGAGACACCCTTATTTAATGTTGCGGCTAGACCCTGGTTTTTTTGGTCATAATAGCGAATGCGCGAGTCACTAAAGCTGTCTATGACCGTCTTGGAGCTGTCGGTTGAACCATCGTTAATAATAATTAATTCAAAATTACTATACGTTTGGTCGAGGATGCTTTCGATAGCGGTTGTAAGATAATCCTGCCCGTTATAAACAGGCAATACAACACTGACCAAAGGAGATAAAGATAGATCATTGTTCATGGATTGTCCTTGATCTTGGTCTACGCAGACTTTGTGAGAAGGTTCTTTATCCTCTGATAAGGTCCCCAAAACGGAATGACTGCACCAATGTTATAAAGTATCTTATACCACATCGCCTGGCCAATATTTCCTGCTTTATGGAATACAAACGAATTAAAGCCAGAGAAAATAATTTGCGGACCATATGGGAGCAGTCCGTGCTTTGCAAATAAGGCGTACCATTCATAGCGCTTGCGGCAGTTTACGTGCGTTGCATCTGCATCCCAATCCTCGCTCGTAGAAATAAGTACAACGCCTTTTTCGGAGGTCACACGGGCTAATTCAGAGATAAATCTATCGGTGTGGGCTGGCGTAATATGCTCTAATACTTCCATACAAATTGTCATATCGGAAAATCCATCGGGATAGTTGTTGTCAACAAAATCTGTAATGGTGATCGCTGGTAAATGATATCGATCAACGCAGCGATTGATAGCGATCTCGTAGGAAATATCAGTACCAAAGACATTTTTAACACCATGCCTGCGTAGTGCTTCCATAATGTAACCGTTTAGACACCCCACATCTAAAACACGTAAGTTTTTACGCGTAAAAGATACTGGAAGATGTGCCAAAATATTATCGCCCTCTAACTTCCAGTTCTTCATAAAATCAGTAGTACCCCAACGCTCGATGTAGCTTACACCATATTCTTCAGGAGTATAGCCTTGTGCTCTTACAAAAAGACTTGTTTTCGGTATGCGTTTTAACACCATTGCAAGCAGTTGTTTCTCTAGCACAGGATTTGATTCGGCAATAATAATGCATCCAGCTTCATGAATATACTCAACAAGTTGCTCCGCCGCCTTCTTATTTGTAGCCTTTAGATTTCCCACCACTAAACAGTCCGCACGACAATAACCAGTTTTTTCTAAGCTCAGATCATCAGGTTGCGCAAACTTTAGCACCGTTGTGGCCTGCTTACTCAATTCTGACGTTTCAGCAATCTCCCCGACCATGATAATAAGCCGAAGTTTTTGCTTAGAGTAGTGTGCCAGTTGTGACGATATAGTTGTCATGATGGTTTAATTTTCCCCTTAAGCAATTGTAAAGCATTCGATGCCCGACGAACAAACCTCCTGCTACCGTATTGCAAGCCAATAGATTTATCAAGCCACCAGCGTCTTAGATGACTGCTGCGGGTGAGATCGTTCTTACGCCACATCGCGACCCGGTTAATCCAGGAATAATCCTTATTAATTGTAGCAGTTGGTTTCCAGCGTTTATAAAAAATATCAGTGTTGCGTTTGATGATATCAACAAAGAACTGGTTACGCTTAGCATCGTAATGAGCCATTGTCAGAGATTTATTCTCAACATTCATCAGCATGCAATACACCTTATAACCCTTTGATTTGGCACGAAAACAGATATCCATATCATCCTGGTAAAGCGGTGCATATATTTCATCGAGATAGCCATATTTTTTTAGAAAAGAGATTCGAAAAAAAAGCGGCCCACGCATGCAAGCGTCTACCTGAAATGTGCGATATTGTAATTGCGGATCAGTGTTAGCGTCCTGGCGCCAATATACTTCTTGATCTGTCATCGCTATTTGCCCTGCCCCATGAAGGTTTTTTGTGCCCCGGGGGTAGTAGTTTACTCCTGCTAAGCCACCCAAAACAACCGCTTCATTACTGTTGTCAAGAAACATCGTTGCTTCAAATAAGAAATTTTGGTCGTAAATAAAATTATCGTCTTGTACTATAACTGCGTATTCGCCATTAGCACGCTTGAGGCCGAGATTGTTAGATTTAACCTCAAAGATGTTTGGAGTAGTAGAAAGGCGAACAGGATAAAATGGCTTTTTAGCAAAATAAGATCGGACAATCGATTCAGTCTTATCCTTGCAACCGTCGAAAATAACATCAAGTTCGACGTTCCGATACGCCTTGCAGGCACGATTAACATATCCGATTAGTGAACGAATTGTTGCTTGTTTATTGTAAACTGGCAAAATAATGCTGACTTTTGGATGGAGAGTGCCTGTGTCCGCAAATCGTTTTAGTGCTTGGCTAAATATAGTAGAGAAGTCACGGTGATACTCGTTATAATATTCAAGGGTCTTAGTTTTGAGGCGATTAAGCTCGGAGGGCGATAAATTCATGGCTAATTCAAGCAACGCATTATTACGCTCTGAATCTAGCTTTAACTCAAAAGTTCCTAACGGAGAAAAATCAAACCCACTGTTTATACTAATAATCGGTATTACTCCCTGCGCTAGCGTGTCAATGACCGCACCAGCTTGACCCTCTTCAATCGCTGGATACAACAAAAAATCAGCCTCCTTTAGCAACGACTTATATTGTGTCGACTGAGATTCTACCCAGCCATGGTAGGTGATCTTGCTACCGAGTTTTTTTTGCAGCGCTTCTAACTTTTCCTCATACGCCTTATTATTTGGAGTGCCGATAATGTCAAGATGAAATGGCCGAGAGGCTACTCTGGGACTGGTCAAGCAACTACAAAGAATATCAAAGCCTTTGCGTAGGCCTATTTCAGATGAAACATATAAGAATCTTATAGCCTTATGTACGGACAAAGTTGGTTTTTTTGCAGGTTCAACGTCGAGTCCGTAGTTGAAGGCTTTAATTTTGTGCGCTGGCACACCATTTTTGAGATATGAATTATAAGTAGTGATATTGCCAACCAGCATTACACCGTCAGCTAGATCAATCGCTTGGCTGATTAAGCGATTGTCAAGAATATCCCAGCTCGCTACAGAGTTCCACGGTATTTTATTGTCACGGACAAAAGACAGCAGCACGCGGTTGCGCTCTTCGGGATGCATGTTCACTGCAAAAAAAAGGCTCCTTTTGATTTTGCAACTTTGCAAGATTTGCTGATAGTTAGTATAAATACCGACAAATAAATCAAAACTTTTGCCATTTAGGTCAGGTGGATTCTGAGCGTCAATATACGTCAACGTTCCCATGCCAGACAGTATTTTATAAAGCGTGCGCGCCAAAATGCTAGCCGAAGATCCCCAATATTTCTGCTCCGCTGGTTTTTTGTCAGGATCAAAGTGCGCTTTGCTATAACTCAACAGTATTTTCATTGCAAAAAGTCCTGATTTCACTTAACAGTTGGGAACTTAGCTTTTCTGACAAAAATGGTATTAACGTACGTGTCGGCGTATGGTACGTAGCCGTGGTCTAGCAGAATTTTGGCAATCGATTTATTTTTAACTCCAACCGATTGCTCATATGAGATAGTTTCAACACAAATTACGAGTGGGCCTGATTTATTGAAATCAATCATTTTAATAATATCTTCGTCGTATCCTTCAATATCAAGCGACAATAAGTCTGGGAATTTTTTATCACAATATTTGGCTAAGATATCCTTAATTGTCTCCACTTTAACAAGGCTTTCTGAAACAATACCGCATCCCCAAGCCTGGCACTTCTGTGCTTCTTCCAAGGAAAATGTATTAAAACTAGGGTCAGCCATGGTATAAAACGTCAGCTCGCCTTTTTTTGTTGAGATGCCAATATTTAAATTAATATCGTGCTTTCGTTTTTGCACAAATTTTTTAAACAGTTTTGGGTCTGGTTCAATATTTACTCCGCGTGAACCAGAACGATACAACAAGGCAGTATTGCTTAGATAAAATGGGTGGTGAGCGCCAATATCCATATACGAAGGGTGTTTAATCCCGATCTGGTTAAATAGCACTCCGATGATTTGGTCCT
>CAZLPY010000075.1:0-4302 GCA_964561525.1 uncultured Candidatus Saccharibacteria bacterium
TTAGATAAAATATTACGCATCTCTCGTATCACGGCAGTTGGATGATGAATTCGGCATTGAATATTTAGCATTCATCGTAAATCAAACTCCGCTCCGATCCTTGAACAAAATAATAAACGGAGTTTTGAGCAAGATCTCCAGGTCCTTAATCAGTGACCAATTTTCAATGTAATAGGTATCAAGTCGCACTTCTTCCTCAAAGCTTAAATCAGAACTTCCGGATAACTGAGCGAGGCCGGTCATGCCGGGCTTAATTGCCAGCACTTTTCTGTGATGTTTTTGATACTGCTCAACTTCCTTCATCAAATGAGGCCGAGGGCCGATAAGGCTCATATCCCCTTTTAAGACGTTGAATAGCTGTGGAAGTTCATCGATCCTCGTTTTTCGTAACACTCGCCCGAGCGGCGTGACGCGAGGATCATTTTTCATCTTAAACAGTGGTCCATCGCCGCGTTCATTTGACTCTGCCCGCAATCTATCTTCCTCATTTTCTGCTCCGACTTTCATCGATCGAAATTTCAAGATGGCAAAATGGCGGCTGACGGACAGCCGTTTTTGCGCGAACAATATCGGTCCGCCATCTTGTAATTTGATCAGTATCGCGGTCAGCAGAAATATCGGTGAGAGCACGATCAATAATACCGCCGAAACGCCAATATCCATCAGACGCTTCAAAATCTTACCCCAGCCGTCGAGTGAGGTGCGACGTAGGTTAAGCAGCGGAATACCTCCGATGCTCGATACCGTAACGTTTGTGGCTAGGACTTCAAACAAATTCGGTGCAAAGGTAAAATCAATATGATAGTCATTTGCAATGTCAATAATAGCCAATACTTTATCGTACTTGAGCTCGGGGTCGGTCGTAATAATGTGGTCCGGCCGAGTATGCTGAACGATCGATTTCAAATCATCTAAGTCGCCGATGGTTTGTAGTTCTACCGGCCCGCTATCCCAAGTTTTTACAACTCCCGTGACGTTATACCCGAGGCTGTGATCGCCTTTGATCGACGCAAGCAACGTCGCTGCGACTTCAGTATTGCCGACCAGCAAGACACGCTTACAAGCAATTCCTTGTTCGAACAATGCGTGCAGAATGCTGCGATATGTCCATCGTACCAACGTGACCACTAAAATAATGCTTAACCACAAGTAAAAAACTGTTAGTAATGATGTGTTGTAGGCCCAGTTTGACCACCCAATTGATCGATTGACGATGAACGGAGTGCGCCCGATTAACACCGCCATAAACAGTAGCATTGAAGCCGCGCCGGCACTTGAGATAATGCGAAACAGCTGTAGCACGCGGTGGCGTAGTTCAAACAAAATATATAATCGATTGATGGTGAAAAATAGTACTAAAATGGGAAAAAACCACCACAAAAAATCAAAGCCAATGTTTGAAGTACGGCTTTCGGTTAACGGTAGAATGTCGACAGACGTACGTAGGCTGGTGGCCACGATAGTTGCCAGCAAAATTGATAAAAAATCGAGTGGTAGCAGTACGGCAGTAAACGCTAATTCGGTTCGTTTCATGCTCATTTTTGACCTTGGTTATACATCAAGCACTTTCGCTAGTATAGCCTATTTATGCGCTCAGATAAACCTTGCACAAAACTCCCCCTCTCATTCGAAGGGGAGTTTCAATAAAAATTAACAACTAATAATTAAAGATTGTTGCCAATTTTGAACATTTTTGTTCCGCACGTTTCACAGGTACCAGTCCATGCTGGTTTGCCATTTTTCATTGTGATCTTGGTCGCGTTAACCATCTTCTTTTTTTCCTTGTACTTAACACAGTAAGCTATTCCTTCCATTTTTCAGTCACCTCCTCTCGAGTTTTTTATTTTTGAGCATAAATTGAGCTCAACCCCCTCATCCTAGGCGAGCTCGTCACGCTTGTCAAGCGCTTACTCGATTTATATCTGTGGATAAACTCATCTGTACGAGATAGGACGCCGCAAATTTCAAATACCAACAGCTTAAAATGCTCACCTGGGGTTGTGAGTGTTTTGCTTGAATTTTTGTTAGGGCCAGAGTTGGTTACCGTCTTTGTCGGTGATAATGATGGCATCAGTCGGACAGCTTTGCGCTGCCTGGAGTACCGTGTCTAGATCATTTCCATCGGGGTCGATAATAACGGCTTTTTGCTCACTATCAAGAGCGAAGGTTAGGGCAGCGATTACTGAGCATGATGCTGCTCCGATGCATGCATCACGATCGACACGAATAGTTACCCCATCTTTGCGAGTTAGTGGTCCCGACGTTGGTTGTGCCGAAGTTTGATCACCCATATTGCTTTAAAATTAGTCTAATTCGGCTGATTGGTCAAACTTAAGAATAACTTTTTTGATTGTGTTAATAGCATAGTCTATTTCTTTTCGTGTGGTGGACTGACCGAGGGTTAGGCGCAGTCCTTGGAAAGCCTGCTCAAAGCCTGCTCCGATAGCCAACAGGACGTGCGAGGGCTCAGCGTCTGCAGATGCGCAGGCGCTTGATGCTGACACACATATTCCTTCCTCGTTTAACAATCCGACCAGCGTTTGGCCATCAAATCCTGCAATACTAAGGTGGATGTTTCCGGGCAAACGCTTTAGCGCGTGGCCGTTTAATGTGACGCCAGGAAGTTTGATTAACTCAGTAATTGCGTAGTCACGCAACAGGGCCAGCCGATTCGCTTCAGTGCGTTTAATAGCATCTGTTATTTGCAGCGCCCTCGCCATACCAACGATTCCAGCGACATTTTCGGTGCCACCGCGCAACCCCATTTCCTGTCCTCCACCAGACATCACCGGGTCAAGAATCGTGCCCGATCTATGATAGAGCAACCCCACTCCTTTCGGCCCGTAGATCTTTGCAGCGTTGATGGACATTAAGTCAACGCCAAGGTTTTGCACATTGACATTAAGCAGTCCAGCGGCCTGGCATGCATCGGTATGAAACAGCACGCCGTGCTTACGCGCCACCTTGGTCAGCTCTGCGATCGCCTGCACCGTACCGATCTCGTTATTAGCGTACATAATTGAGATAATTGCGGTATCGGCTCGAATCGCGGTTTCAAGATCAGTTGTGCTGACCAAGCCGTTTATGTCGACAGGTAAGTAGGTCACTTCATATCCATCACTAGCTAGCTGCTCACAGGTGGCAAGCACAGCAGGATGCTCTATCTGAGTAGTGATAATATGCTTTTTATTTTCTGATGCTCGCGTGGCGCCACGTAGCGCGAGCAGGATGCTTTCAGTTCCTCCACTGGTGAAGGTAATTTCGTCAAAAGTGCAGCCAAGCAGTTTCGCAATCGTCAGCCTGGCCTCTTCGATTGCTGCACTTGCATCTTGGCCGAACGAATGCAGGCTCGATGGATTGCCAAAAACAAGCTCGTAGTATGGTTGCATTGCCCTCACCACCTGTGGATGCATTGGAGTAGCGGCAGCGTAATCTAAATAAATCGGTTTGGAATTGTTCATAAGCACTACTGTACCACATAAGCGCCAAATAAGCTATTGACAATGATTTGTAATTATGCTAATGTAGTGGCATCTTGTTTGATGAAAGGACTTAACAATGTCTGAATCACCCGCTCCAGCAGCGACAAAAGGTCGTGGTAGGTTTGGTGATCCGGAAGGGCATGCCGCGGCCGGAAGAAAGGGCGGCGCATCGACGTCACGCAATAGAACCCACATGGCGGAGATCGGTCGCCGCGGCGGCGCGAAGGTGTCGCAAAATCGCGACCACATGGCGGCCATCGGCAAGAAGGGTGGCCAAAAGGTCTCCCAGAATCGCGACCACATGGCCAGGATCGGCAAGTTGGGTGGCAGAGGCGGTCAGTAATCTGCGAAGGTCGATTCGAGCTCCGGGAGAACATCCCGGGAGCTTTTTTTATTTACCACAACCCAAATTGATCTTTAAGTTCATCGGTCATCAAATCACTACTCCATGGCGGATCCCAAACCAACTCAACCTTAACCGCTGTCACCCCTGGCACACCAATCACTTTATCCTCTACGGTTTGTGGAAAAGTCTGAGCAACGGGACACATGGGGCTGGTTAAAGTCATGGCGATATAAACAGACCTACCTTCAATTTCAATATTATAAATAAGTCCCAAATCCACAATATTGGCATTGGGGATCTCAGGATCATAAATGGTTTTTAAGGCCTCGATCACTTGTGCTTCGGTGACGCACTCTGCTGCTGTCATCGAATCTTGATTGCTCTGATCCGGATGATCGAGATCCCGTTCTGGCCCCGAATCTTGTTCAAAAAAATCTATTAAAAAACGATTGTTCTCATTTTTCGGTTCAGAAG
>CAZLPY010000076.1:0-4290 GCA_964561525.1 uncultured Candidatus Saccharibacteria bacterium
GTACCAGCCGAAGACGTCGATGGGATCATCGACGCTATTGTAGCCCTTTCACGGGACGTAGAAGGCTCATAAAGGAGCAGCGGCAAATAGGTGGCCGGCGCAGCGTAGCGTCGGCCTCTTTTCTTATCCAGATATAAAAAACCCGGTCAGCGCCACATGGCACCGACCGGCGATGTTCAATCATATATGTTTTTCGGAAGTGGTTATAGCAATATCTCAGGTATCTCCTCCACAATTGTCCGCGTTTCTCTCAGCATGTCGAGAATGCCATGAATCTGTCTGCCATTTCGTTTCACCGGACGGCCGTTCGGATAGCGGCCGTAGAAGAGTGCGTGCACTGCGCCCTGGATGTCCCCTCTCGCGTTGTTCCGCCTGATGACAGTTGCGTACAGAACATCGAGGCCGTCACTCTCGGTGCGAAGCCCGATTGGCAAAACTGGTAGGTTTTGTATCGGCTGCTTGGTTATCGGATTGGTAACCGGCTTGAATAGCTTGATATAGCCAAAGCGGTAGAATCTCACCTGAGGATCGGTGAACTCAACGCTGCACCATGGACATATGTGTCCTTTGTACTTCTTTTCGCCAGGGAGAGAAGAGCACTCGCAGCAATATAGGCGACTTGGGCCAAAGATCGCTTCAGCACTAAGGCTGCGCTTATGCCTATTGCTCCTTTTCCCTTTCAGTTTGTTCCTGCAATCTCTGACCTCGCCCCAAGACCGGTCTGCAATCTCCTCATCCGAGGCGAGAGAAATCTTGATGCCAGTGAGAACAGGCCTATGCTTGAACTTCGGTGCACCGCAACTCATGCTGTCAGTAATATTATATTCTCGACCAAACTCCTCCAACCGCTCAAAGTACACCCCGCGTCGTTCGGCAGTAACTGCCATGACCGATAAACCGAAGGCCTTGAGAATCGCGACAAAATACCACGCATCAGAAGGCACTTTGTTCGTTTGCACTTTCATGTTTTTTCCCTCACGTATCAGGCCCGCCGGCACTTATTTGTTAATTTACTACTCCCCTCAGGAAGAGGCTCAGCGCTTTGTGAGCGCCTCGCCTGAAAAGAGTTTATCGCCGCCCCATCGCTTGATTATGAGCGGCGGGCGAGTGTCGCTCGGTATGATACTAATATGAGCAGCTTATCTGCCCCGGTCATTCGAAGACCAACGGCTTTGTAGAGGTCCGCAAGATTCTCTGAGTCGGTACTTGGATTGAACCAATACTTATCATCCGCATCGCTTGTGAACCTTTGATAGAGCTCGAGAAGGACGGCCTTCCAGAGCTTTTTGTCCGCTCCGAATGCTTGTCCCAAGAGAAGCAGGTTGTCAATCCCAACCCACTCCAACGGTCCCCACCTCCACACGTCATACCAGCGGCAGAGGAGGTTGATCTTCACTGATCTCGGCAGTTTCCTCCGCCAAATGTTTTTTTCTGCTTCCGCGACACAAATGGCATAGCGCCAACTCCACTCAGAGGGCGGTTCGTAAAGCCGAACTTCTTCTGCCATGAAGTAGTCGACGAGGAGACGCTCTGCACACAAAGGTGCGTTGAGTCTGCCATTGTATGAGGATCGCAACTCCTTCTCAAGAGCAGCTGCAAAACCATCGAAAAGTACTTCGGTAGCCATGATAGGGTACATTTCTATCTCCTTATCTACGGGGAAAGGGGTATTTAAGATGTTATGGGTGCTTCACCTATGGAAAAAGTTTTAGCTACTTTCTAAGGGTGACGTATCATCGTATCATATTATTTAGTATTTGTCAATAGTTTGGGTTGACAAATGATATATTCACACGTGGATAAATGACAGGGTGGGATAATTAGGCTAGAATGCAGATATGCAAAAAGAGCTCGAGCAACTTGGATTTTCGTCACACGAGGCGGCAGTATATTTGGCCATGGTTGATATTGGTAAAACAGGAGCAGGAGAGATAGTCAAAAAGACTGGGCTACATCGAAATATCATATACGAAACACTAGACAAGCTAATCGCCAAGAAGCTGATAACCAAAGTTACTAGAGCTAAAATCGCTACGTTTCAGCTGACTGATCCAAACCGTATTACAAGCAATATTAAAGCTAGCCTTGATCTGGCCAACTCGATCGTTCCTGACATCGCAAAACGAGCAAATATTAAGCAAGATATTGTGGTATATGAAGACATAGAGGGGTTCCGCACTTACAACATGAATGCACTCAGTGAAATCCGGACCGGCGGTACGCAGTATGTGTTGGGATCCGTAGGTGATCTCTGGTACGAGCTCATGGGTGAGCAATATCGCAGATACGAAAAGCTACGCATCAAAAAGAAAATTCATTGGAAAGTTATCGGCTATGAAGAATCGAAACGAGACCAGGAAGTAGCCGAACGAGAAAAATATACCGAGTTTCGCATCATCCCTCGCCAACTTTCAACCCCAGCCAATATGCACATCTGGGAAGACCGCGTGGCATTGCAGATGGTAGTTGAGCCATACACCGTGATCGAAATTAAAAACAGCGCACTTGCCGAGAGCTACTTAAACTACTTTAAGTTGCTATGGGAACAAAAATAAGCAAGTCGTATATTCATACAGCTACTTCACTGCCTTATCGAACTCTTCTTTAGTACAAATGCCCCATTTTATGAGTCGTTTTTGGATTTGAATAACGTTGGCTTTGGCGATGTTAGGATGATTGGCGGAGACTGTAAACCATTCGCCGTTACCAAGATTCCTGATTTTATAGTGCTTACTGACAATGCCAAAGGTTATATGAGAATTCTTCTTGGATAAATTAGTTAGATATTTCACAACACGGCTGGACTTCACATTGCCGTATTCACCCATTATCTAGGCATTCATAAGTGCTTTTTCATTGCCCATGGCATTGAAATGGGCATTTTTAATTGATTTATCAGACAATTTTATTAACTGATCTGCTGGTGGTAAATATTGTCTAACTTTTTGAATTGGGTCAAAGTACTCGATTGGAATGTCATAAGCCACAAAAATCGCATCATTCACCATTTCAATGAAATCTTTTGCATTCTTTCCCTGAGTTTCGAATTCACCAATTTCAGGAGCTTTGATAACGCCAGTAATATAACCACCGTCGCGCTTCCACTGCACTGCTACTTCGTCTGGTAGACGATTAAGATATGCAATCAAGGCCTCGTATTCAGTCTTGCGAGTGTGCTTACGAATAAATTGATCAATTTTTGCGCCTAATAACATACCATTCCCTCTTCCTATACTGTCGTTATACAGCATACATATTAAAAAAATCTAAACTCTCCTAAAAAAATGGTATGCCTGGCAGGATTTGAACCTGCGACCTCTAGGTCCGCAACCTAGCGCTCTATCCCCTGAGCTACAGGCACATGGCGGAGAGGGAGGGATTCGAACCCTCGCTAGAAGAAAACCTTCTACTACAGGTTTAGCAAACCCGCCCCTTCAGCCACTTGGGTACCTCTCCGTGTAGCTGTTATTCTATCACGAAATTAGCCAAGCCGCAATGTGTTGGGTGTAGTCAGACTAACTTTGACATTTCACCCTAAGGTGAGACAATAAAAACATCATGGCCACCACTGCAGATCCAAAAGATCCAAAAATCGTCCTAACCTGGCAAGCCCCAAAGTTTTTATTTTACCGCAAAAGCCCAGGCTGGTATGCAGCGATGATCGGCGTCGCAGCAGGCGTAGTCGCCCTCGCATTTTTACTTGAATATTTTAAATTGTTACAAGTCTCGCCCTGGCTCGTAAGCGTAGTCGCAGTAGTCGGCGTAATTGTGTTGATTTTCCGCAGCAACCAAGACGCTCCAACCGTCAGCTACGCCATCGCCGAAGAAGGCGTCATAGCAGATGACGTCACGACGCCTTACGAGAAATATCGCGCTTTTGGCATCGTTGATATGGATAACCACACCGTGCTGCGCTTGTGGCCAGTAGCAAAAGTGTCGTTGCCAACACTCTATATTTTAGAACAAATTGACCCTCAAGAAGTGCGCGAACTACTTAGCGCAGTCTTGCCAGAAGAAGAAGGCCAGCAAACGCTCTCCGACCGCGTTGCCCACTTTTTTAAATTTTGATTCAGATTTTTACTTCTTCTAGGGACTTACAGAAAATATGGTGATGTTTTTGAGCGTGATCTAGATAAGTTTGCGCCTCCGAGAACTCCGAACCCCTAACGCCCACCCGATTGATAAAATAGGTTGCCACGTTCGGGAAACGCTCTGTTACCAAATCTAGCTCTGCAGAGTTGTTGTCAACGTAGGAAATTTTTTCGTATCTCTGCTCGTATTTAGCAATTT
>CAZLPY010000077.1:0-4222 GCA_964561525.1 uncultured Candidatus Saccharibacteria bacterium
TTGAGGGCAGCTTCGTTCATGCCAATTAATCCGATGGTAGAAAAGTGATTACTCCAATACTGATTATCCCGGGTTTTAATGTGACGAAGGTAGAATTTGGTGTAGGGATACAAGCCAGCGTCAGTAAACCGCTCTAGTATCTTGCGCTTAATCTCCAGACTATCTTTTGCCAGATCCATCATACGACCAAGGCGAGACAGAAATTCTGTTGTTGTGCGCGACCGATAGCCCAAACGTGGCAAATTAATAGTGACCACGCCGATTGATCCGGTAAGCGGATTTGCACCGAATAATCCCCCGCCACGCTTCCGCAACTCTCGGTTATCGAGCCGCAACCTGCAGCACATACTACGAGCGTCCTCTGGATCCATATCAGAATTGACAAAGTTAGAGAAGTACGGGATACCATACTTAGCCGTCATCTTCCATAAGCCCTCAAGGTTTTGATTATCCCAATCGAAATTTTTCGTAATATTGTAGGTGGGAATAGGAAAGGTAAACACTCGTCCTTTTGCGTCACCTTCGGCTATCACTTCGGTAAACGCTTTGTTGAATATGTCCATCTCCAATTGGTACTGTCCATACGTTGTCTCTTGCAACTTCCCGCCAATGATCACTGCCTCATTTTCAAGTGTACTAGGCGGAGTCAAATCAAGGGTAACGTTCGTAAACGGGGTTTGAAAGCCTACACGAGTCGGCACATTCATATTAAACAAAAATTCTTGGAGGGCTTGCTTTACCTCCGCATAGGTCAAATGGTCTTGTCGAATAAACGGAGCGAGTAGGGTATCAAAATTTGATACTGCCTGTGCCCCAGCTGATTCTCCTTGCAGCGTGTAGAAAAAATTTACTAACTGCCCCAATGCAGTTTTAAAATGCTTAGCTGGTGCAGACTCAATTTTGTCATGAGCACCTTGAAAGCCGACCAATAATACATCTTGCAAATCCCATCCAACGCAGTAAGTAGAGAGAATTTGTAAGTCATGGATATGAAAATCCGCCTCTTCCTGAGCCTTTTGAATATCTTTATGGTATATTTTATTGAGCCAATAACTTTTTGAAACTTCGGCGGCAACATAGTTATTTAAGCCCTGTAGTGAGTACGACATATTCGAGTTTTCATTCACTTGCCAGTCTAAATTTTGTAGATATTGATCCATTAAATCGACACGTTGTGTTTCGGCAAGTTCGCGCATTTCAGCATGTTTCTGGCGGTAAATAATGAAGGCCTTTGCTGCAGATCGATAGGGAGATGCAAGTAAGACAGTTTCAACGATATCCTGAATCTCTTCCACTGTGGGGGTTTTACGTCGGATGGTTTTTGCCGCTTGCCTTATCACTTTTTGGGCGAGTTTTGCGGCAATATCGGACGAAAACTCGCCAGTAGCTGTTCCGGCTTTACCGATCGCGAGGCTAATCTTGGCAGCATCAAACGGAACAAGTGTGCCATTGCGTTTGCGGATTGTGGTGTACATTTTGGTCCTTTTGCCTTGCTGGTTTTTGTGTTTGCTGATAAAATAATTGGTAGATGTTCATAAGTTTCGCAATAGTGAAACTAGTGTAACAGATAGCCAATGATACCTGTCAAGTAAGGAGAACTAATGCCTCAAATGATGTCGGCTACCATACGTTTAGATAATGAGAAACTGCACCATCCCGCGTCACCATTTCCCCGGCGAGTTTATCACCGTAACGCGGGCATCTATAAGATTTTAGCTAACCCGATTCGGCTAGAAATATTAAATGTGCTTAAAAATAACGGTGAAATATCGGTGGAAGAGCTGCTCGAGATACTAGATATCCGCAAAGCTAATCTTTCACAACATCTGTCACTATTACGGCATACCAAAGTGGTGGAGGTACGGAGAGATGGATTAAATATGTTCTATAGTATTGTTGATCCACGCATCGTCGAGCCATGCCGCATCTTGCGTGATTTGTGGGAAAAATAACCGTTAGTAGTTGCTTACGTTCTGGCCAAGTGTTTAGCTCATGAACAATCAGTGTAGAATAAAGCAAGGAGGTTCTTCAAATGGAGCATCCTCATCATAGCGGCCGTCATGCAATGGATGAAAATACGGCCACATTGTTTTTGCGACGATTTTATTGGACAACCGCTCTGCTGATACCGCTTCTGCTAGTTAGCAACATTGGCGTAAAGTTTTTGGGTGTTCCCGATTTTGCCGGCCGAAACTATATTGGGTTCGGTATTTCGCTGATTATTTTTTACTTCTCACTAATTTTCTTCGAACATGCTTCACATGAAATAAAAAACCGAGCGTATGGCATGATGACGCTTGTTTCCCTCGCTATTGCAAGCGGGTTTTTATTTTCTGTTGCCTCGACATTTTTGCCGTACTTTGGCGGAATGGAGTTTTATCTTGAAATTTCGACCTTAATTTGGGTGCTGATGTTTGGTCACTACCTGGAAGCAAAATCGACCGCTACAGCTGGAAATTCCTTGCAAGAGGTAGCAAAACTGCTCCCAAAACAAGCCCACCTTTTTCACGGAGATCAATTGCACGACATGCCGTTGGAACACTTAAAGCCAGGCGATCTCATTTTGGTAAAACCAGGCGAAAAAGTACCAGCTGACGGCGTTATTGTCGAAGGATCAGCTAAAGTGAAAGAATCGCTGATCACCGGTGAGTCAAAACCCGTCAGTAAGAAAGAGGGCCAGCAGGTGATCGCTGGCTCAATTTGTTTGGATGGCTCGTTAAAGATCAAAATAGAGAAAACAGGCCTCGATTCAACTGTAGGGCATATTCAAAAGTTGGTTGAAGCAGCACATATGACCAAGCCACAGCTGCAATACTTAGCTGATCGAGTCGCTGCGTGGCTGACGTTCATTGCGCTCGGCACGGCTATTTTAACCGTTGTGATTTGGACGTTGTTTGCCGGACAAACCCTTGCTTTTGCCCTAACCCTGGCCGTGACTGTTTTAGTCATCGCATGCCCGCACGCTCTTGGTCTGGCGATTCCAACAGTTTCAACAATTGCGACAACCCTGGCTTTGAAACATGGCATTTTTATAAAAAGTCTGCAAAAACTTGAGGCAGCCCGCAAAATCAATGTTGTCGCTTTCGATAAAACCGGCACGCTAACAGAGGGAAATCAACAAGTAACTGATTTTGATTTGATGGAAGAAATAGACGAGGTACAATCAGTGCTGGGCTGGGCGTTACCACGTGAAATGAGTATAGAACAGTATATTCTGAGTTTAGTAATTTCTTTGGAATCAGCGTCGGAGCACTCTCTTGCGCAAGCGATTATCTATTTTGGCAATCAAAAAAAGATCACGCAGTTTGCAGTGAAAAACTTTCGCGCTATCGCAGGTGCTGGGGTGATTGGCATCGTTGATGGAAGGTTGATAGCTGTTGGAACACCACAGTTGATGCAGCATCAAAAAGTGATGCGCTGCGCCGGCCTCGACGGACTCAGGCGCAACTTGCTACACCAAGGAAAAACAGTTATCTCGGTTGGCATTGATGGTAAAAATGTGGCGATTTTGGCAATCTCCGACAAGATTCGAGACGAATCAAGGTTAGCAGTAACACAACTTCACGATATGGGTGTGAAAGTAGCAATGATCACCGGCGATAACGAAGGGGTAGGGGCTTATGTTGCGGGGGAGCTCGGAATAGATACCTATTTTGCCAACGTTCTACCTGAAGACAAATACCAAAAAATTAAAGGGCTTCAAGCTGAGGGCAACAGGGTGATGATGGTGGGTGACGGAGTAAATGATGCTCCAGCATTAATTCAAGCCAACGTAGGAGTGGCAATTGGCGCAGGTACTGATGTTACGGTTGAAGCTGGAGATATTATCCTGACGCGCAATAACCCTGCCGATATCCCTAAAGTACTCACCTTAAGCAAAAAAGTGTACGGTAAAATGATGCAAAACTTGGTGTGGGCGGTTGGGTATAATGTGGTGGCTATCCCAACTGCTGCGGGCATCTTTTCTAAATTTGGGATTTTTTTGCGACCCGATGTTGGAGCCTTCCTGATGGCAATGTCATCGGTCATTGTAGTTATCAACGCCTTACAACTGAGGAGAGTTCGGCTGTAGATGATAGTAGCGTAATTTTACGGCGCGATCTGTGTATTGATGAACGATCATGTATACTAGTGTTTAACGAAAGGAATGCATGAACGCCATAATGAAAGGGAGTTTTGATGCACCAGACAAGACAGAGAGTCCAGGACAAAAACTAACGGT
>CAZLPY010000078.1:0-4102 GCA_964561525.1 uncultured Candidatus Saccharibacteria bacterium
AACGAGAATCCCAATTAGGCGAAGAGATAAGAGCCTCGCTGGAAAAAGCTGGCGTCAGGTTCAGCCTTGCAGCTTTTTACCAACTCATGGCGCGAATCGAAAAAGCAAAATGGATCAAAGGGAAATACATCGCCCAGACCATCGACGGACAAGGAATGAAAAAACGGCGTTACTCCATTACCGCAGTCGGCAAAAAATCCCTTGAGCAAACTCTATCGTTTTATAGAAAGCTCAACTAACAAAAATCGTCACAGCAAATCCACAGATCGATGCAAAGTGTATCGGTCTTTTTTATTATTTAAATAAGTAATTTTAACAAAAAGAAAAAGCGGATCGGCCCAAAGCCTCACCGCCCACAAAAAACCATCAATTATCTACCTCAATCAATTTCCCAACGGCATCACAAAGGTACTGTCGAGCTTTGTGAGCCAAGACACGATCCGGATGGCGCTTCCAACTTGCCAAAAGAGCAAAGGCACAATCACCCGTATCGCATGAACTTATGGTGCCCTCAAGGATAGTAATCGCCCATTGAGGTTCTTGGCCTGAATCCATAAGCAGAATGAGTTCCCAAGACTCCGTCTCATAAAACCTCCCCTTGCCGTGATCAATTGCCTCCTTAATAAGAGTCAAGATATGCTCATGCTCATCTTGAGCGTCGTCCAGATTCAAAGGCAGACCACATTCTCGCACCGCCTGCCAACAAGGAACTGCCAACGCCTGTGCAAACCCGGTAACATCAAAAAGCTCGCCACTCCATCCACGAGAAGGAGTTTCTGCCGCCCGCTCCGCAACAAGCCATTCCTCGGGATTCTCAACACCATAAGCTGCAAAAGCATCGCGCAATTGACTCATGTCATTCTCCAAAGAAAGAGATTGGTCGTTAAAAAGTTCAAATGCTCAAGTAAACATTACCTGAACATCTCGCATCCTTATTATCATATTATTTAATTTCTGTCAAGTCTGTTACAAACATTCCAACCTATCAAGAATAGCCGTAATGCTTAAGAATTATTGGTAGCAACTGGAAGAATAAATCCTTACTAAAATTGGCTGCCCAAATAAGAATCCCTTTGATTTTGTCCCAATTTTTATTTGGCAAATTAAGCTCATCACTAAGCTCAGTTAATTTTTCCTTTTCTTCGTCGGATTGAGCTTTCTCAATTAACTGGGGTAAAGATAAGTTAAGAGTTATTGCAATTGTATTTTGATTTATTAAAGTAACTGAAGGTTGAGCAGCGAATGGGATAGGTGATTTTTCCTCAAGAGAATACATTCCTTCTAAATGTCCGATTAAACTGCCAATTTGAGTTCTAACTGCATCAGTCGCCCAAGTAACTTCACTGCTATTCACACTCCAACCTGTCTGTCCGTTACTGGAAGCAACTTTAAAGTGGTCTAAATTCTCACTCATGAGCTCGGCAAGCTCACCTACTGCTTGATGATAACTACCAACAATTGAGTCTTGTATTCTCGGAGCTTTATCAGAAAGAGGGATTTGTGAAAGTAAATACTTAAGTCTCAGATATATGGCTTTTATTTTTTGATCCATATAAGGTAAAGATAGAAACAGATTTAATACGTAGGTAAGGCCAGAAGGTTATCCGTCCACTTTCCATCAGCATATGTTTGAATATAGGGCGGTCGAGCATTAACAACTCTCACATAAGCAATATTTCTGCCATCCGAAACGTAAGCACTGTTTACTGGGTTACCTAGCCAATCTACCATCTGATCACGGCTGGAGCTTCCTGTCTGACCACTGCCAGGATTATTCCACTTCACTTCCGCTATATGCTCGTGGCGCTGGCCACCTACCATGTGTCTAGCTATTATCTGAATTGTCATAATGATTTGAGAAATTTTACAAAATAAATCGGCACAAAATTAGTGCCGAGTGTCTTTCGGAGGATTGGGATCGTTACCAAAGCTGTCTTTGTCGCGGATCTTACCATCTCGACCATGTGTTACGAGCTCTACTTCGTCCCGACGAGCTACCGGCCGTCCAGCATTATCGGCTGCTTGCTGAGTCCGATGAGACGAAATTGGATGAGAATTTCCTTCACGAATTACTTTCCAGTGACCGGGGCCATCTGGAACAATGTGAATGTTCTTCTTACTCATACAGAATGTCTTCCTTAGGAATTGCCGTGACCACAACTCCCTGAATTATAAAATCCTCGGTCAGAAGGATTGGTTGATGATGTTTATTAGTTGACCGCGGGCGAAGGACTATTACTGATCTGGTTCGATGGTACTCCTTGATCGTCGCTTCATCATCAATAAGCGCGACAACTCTATCCCCCTCTCGTGCTTCTGACTGCTGTCGAACGAGCACAAGATCGCCATCCTGAATACCGGCAAGATTCATTGAGTCACCCTGGGCACGAAGAAAGAAGTATCGATGAGGAGCACGAGCAAGTCGAGTCGAAACCGGCACCGTAGCTTCGACGTTCTCTTCCGCGAGAAGCGGACTTCCGCATGGCGCTGTTCCAACAAGCGGTACACTAACAGTTCGGGCATGATGTGTTACCTCAGCCCATTCTTGGATCATTCTAATCTTGCCAGGTCCGCGGCGCTCGATCATGCCCAAATCAACAAGCCGACCAAGGACATCCGACGCTGACCTGGGAGATTTATATCCCAAAAGAACTTGCAACTCGCGCACTGAGGGCGCCTGTCCGCCATGCACAACGGCATTTCGAATGATTCGAAGTGCCTTGAGGTCATTTGGTGTAAGGGTTGGAATAGTCATATATTAGATCCATACATAGTGTATGCCAATGTATGTTTTCATGTCAAGAAATGCGTTCAACATTCGGGACTGGAACAAAATCACTCCAAACACAAAATGGCTGGATAGAGAGTAGATTTTGGATTTTTCCACGGCTGGCGCACTATGCGGAATCGTTTTGCTCCCGAGACAGGACTCGAACCTGTAACCATCGCCTTAACAGGGCGCCGCTCTGCCATTGAGCTACTCGGGAATGCTAAGATGATGGCCTAAAATGCCATTTTTTTCAAGCCCTACCGTGCCCTATAACCTATAGTGCCTTGTAGGTATCTTCAATTTTATGCGCCGTCACAAAATCCAAATCCGTCACTTTGCCGCCCACATCAAACCGCTGCAGCTCAAACAGCACTTTGCTGTAGAAAATATGGGTGTCTGGGTGGTGGTCATGGTCATTGAAGAATGACTCAAGGCTATTAATGAAGGCTAAGCTGCCCGAAAAATCATCAAACTCAAATTGCTTGCTAATTTTGTTATCAGCGTATGTCCATCCCGGCAATGTTTTTAATTGCTCCTTAATTTGCTCTTCACTCAAAATCACCACGTCAGTCATAAAATACTAGTTAAGATTTAGCTTCTGGCTTTACCATATCCCCAAACTCTTTATACAGCTTGGTAATTTTAGGGTCTATCACCACTAAGCAATACCCTGCCTCCCGGTTGCTGTTGTAATAGTTCTCGTGGTAATTTTCTGCCTTGTAAAACATAGTATACGGCTGCACCTGCGTAGCGATAGGTTTTTTATAATCCCCGCTAGCCGTGAGCTCCGCAATTAAATCTGTAGCCACTTTCTTTTGCTCATCAGTATGGGCAAATACCACAGAGCGATATTGCGTACCCGCATCATTACCCTGCCGGTTCACTTGTGTAGGGTCATGCAGTTTAAAAAACACATACAACAGCTGTTTGTAAGTCAGGATAGCTGGATCAAATTCCACTTGAATCACTTCCGCATGGCCGCTGTTACCGCTAGATACCTCTTCATACGTGGGGTTCGCCTTTTGCCCGCCCGCGTAGCCAGGCATGACTGAAGTCACGCCCTTTAGGCGCTGAAAAATGGCTTCTGTGCACCAAAAGCATCCGCCGCCAAAGGTAGCTAATTCCGTAGCCATCTTACTGCTGTACCGTTACAGAATTGATCGTCACTGGTTCTAATGGGTTATCCCGACTATCCCGCGGCACGCTCACAATGGCATCGGCCACGTCCATGCCTGCCGTCACTTTACCAAAGTTAGTGTATCCGCCATCCAAGCTTGGCACATCTGCCACCATGATAAAGAACTGGCTGCCGTTAGTATCCCGCCCAGAATT
>CAZLPY010000079.1:0-4094 GCA_964561525.1 uncultured Candidatus Saccharibacteria bacterium
GGCACTTGAATAGTTGCAACTTGGCGTAAGGCAGTACGACTGCCGTAATAAGATACTTCCACCCCTTCTACGAGGCTTGCGCCAGCTCGACCAGTGCGAATTGCACGGATTTCATTTTCAAAATGCTCGAGCGTCGCTTTCATTGTGACCCGAATCTGCGATAATAATTCTTGAAGCATGACTAAACTCCTTATCTACAAGCAGAGTACCAGATTCAGAGCGCTGCCTCAAGCGCTTGCTCTGCTCGGGCTGTTGTTGTCGTCAATGCCAGCCCATACTCACGCTGCCGATATTGATTTACATATTGCCCCAAACGGGGATGTGTTAAACAATACCACGATCGTAGGTGAAGCACATCACGGCTGGCGACGCGATATTATCTTTACCTCACTTGGTGGGGTGGCTGGTGCAGCACAGTTCACCGTTGGCATTACCGGAAACAACAATATCGATCTGATCAATCCAAACGTATACGCCATCCACGGCGGAGAATCGCAACTGCTAAGTAAAACTGCCTCGGAGCGAATATGGTTAGTTTCAGCTCCACCAGGCAGTTCAGTTACTATTGTGGCCGAAGTCCCGGCTGGCATTTTGCAATCAGGACTGGGGTGGAAATTACTAGCCGATGCTACTGCACTGCCGGATAACATGTGGATCGGTATCGCTATTCTAGCACCGCTGCTTTTTATTATCGTTGAATTAATCAGGCAACGGCGGCGGGAAGCCATCAGTACCGACTCTCCGCTTGATCCAGAGCTACTACGGGCCTCGCCGGCTGCACTCACTGTGCTATGGAGAGGATTTGTTTCCAGGCGTGCTACCGCCGCTACCTTGCTTGACTTGGCCCGCCGAGGCCATGTGCAAATTTTAGTGAGGAACGATACCTTATTACTGTATCGCCGAGAATCTGACGAACCATTACGGGAACATGAACGAAAATTACTCGATCGCTGGTTTGGTCTGCACTGGGATTCAAAGATTCACGTGCTCGCTCACCAAAACAAACGCGAGCTGATAAATGAACAAAGCATTTCAATAAACGTCGCGATCTATGATGAAATTAACCATTACGGTTGGTTCGACCCACCGCCAATGTTTAGCCATTGGCGAGTACTCATTTTGTGCTTTGTCATGACGTTACTGTTTTCGGTGCTATTCTTTACTATTTTCATCTTCATCCCCTCTGCCACTCCACTGTTGTGGTTTTTGACCAGCTGGCTCGTATGCGTCGGGCTGCTCTATACCTGGATACCACTGTTCGTCAGCTACACGGTGAGCGGTCACCGTGCCTTGGCTATGATGGTCACCACTAAACTACACCTCTCTGCAAATACTGCCATTCATGCTGCACCAGCCAATGCGACGGCCTGGGAATACTGGCTACCCCTGGCCATGGTGCTTGGAGTTGCACATCAGTGGCTTACTAGATGGTCAAACGCTCCCTTTCAACAGCCGGGCTGGCTTCTGACTGATGAACCGATTCGAGATTTTAATCAATTTTTAACTATACTAACCCCAGTACTTAATATCGCCTCAGAAAGCATTCGAGACAAAATTTTGCCAGCTTATTTGTAAGCAATCGATTAATAAAGCGCCACTTTGCCGATCAAATCATGTTCGGGCACTAATCCGAAGTAACGCGAATCGTTACTAATTGATCGATTATCACCAAACACCAGCACCTCTCCTGAAGGAATTACATCGGGTAGGGCGACCACACCTTCTTCGGTCGGGGTGCCCGGCTCAAGATATGTTTCGGTAATGACCGCACCATTCCGCAGCACTGATCCATTGCGCAGCTGCACCGTGTCCCCAGGGAGTCCAATGACGCGCTTGACGTATAAACTATGCAGCGGATCACCAGGAAAGCGCAAGATAGCAATGTCGCCACGCTGCCAGGTTTGAAAATGCTTGGAGGTCAAGTCGACAATTACCCACTCACCATCAGCGAGCGTAGGGTCCATGCTATGACCGTCAATGCGTATGACCGTTACCACACTGCGCATCAACAGTAGCACTACGATAACAGCAAAAAACATCCCTCGCCCAAGCCACATCACCCACGAAGCAGATCGTACAAATTTCTCAAAATAAGGTGACATAGCATCAGTATAAATCAATACAGCTAAAAATCCGAATGCCGATGGATCGATCAGACAAAAGAAGCGCCGTTATGCTAGGCGCTTTATTTTTTGGCAAAAAATATTGTCAGAGAGTTTGTTATTGCTGCATGCTAAAGTTCGATCCGGCTAAATTGGCCGATACGGATGTTCTCGCCGGTCTTTGCAATAAGCTCAGTTACCAGATCGCCGACTGTTTTGTTCGCGTCCTTAATAAATGGCTGCGTCAGTAGGGATTCTACATTATCTGGATTCATTGAGGCAATTTGCATGGCGACTTCCTTGGCTAGTAAGCGAAAATCATCGGTTTTGGCTACAAAATCGGTCTCGCAGTTCAATTCAACCAAAGAGCCGATACGATGTCCGTGGACGTACGACACAATCACCCCTTCTACTGTAGCGCGTTCTGCTCGCTTAGCAGCAACAGCTACTCCTTTTTGCTTCAAGGCAGCAAGTGCTTTCTGCTCATCCCCGCCAACCTCATCAAGTGCTTTTTTTAAATCCATCACTGGCAAGCCAGTTTGTTCGCGCAAGCGCTGTAATGTTTCGAGTGATTCCATAATGCTTGTCCTGTTATGCCACCGCAGCCTGCTGCACATTTTCGGCCACGATCGGAGCACTCGCTTCCTTTTCAAGCTTTAGTTCCTGCTCAGCTTTTGTTTTCTCACCTTCAGCACGTGCTGCAGTAATGGCCTCACTTAACACGCTCAGTAACAATTTGAGTGATCCAGCCGCATCATCATTCGCTGGAATAGGATAATCCACCGTTGAAGGATCAGCGTTGGTGTCAATTAATGCAATCACCGGGATACCAAGAACGCGTGCCTCGCTGATGGCGATACTTTCATGGATGGCGTCCGCAACTACCAGAGCTTGTGGTACTCGCATTAGGTTGCGGACACCCTGCAAAGTTCGGAGTAGTTTTGCCTTTTTTTCATCTAATTTAAGGCGCTCTTTTTTGGTTAAGTGATCAAGCTCGCCGCTCGCTTCGCGCGTTTCGATCTCTTCCAACGTCTTCACGTTTGCCCGCAAAATATTGAAGTTAGTCAGGGCGCCACCAAACCAGCGTTGCGTCATGTACGGCATCCCACATTCGGCGGCCGCTGCCTGTACCAAATCTTTAGCTTGCAACTTGGTCCCAACAAACAGCACCGTGCCGCCTTTGGCCACCACAGTATGCAAAAACTGCACCGCCTCATCCAATTTTTGGCGGGTTTGTTCTAAATTAATCACATGAATTTTATCACGAGCCGTAAAAATGTAGGGCTTCATTTTGGGATTCCAACGTGAAGTCACGTGACCAAAATGAACTCCGGCATCGAGCATTTCGCGTAAACTAGGCAACTTAGACAATGATCACTCCTTATTCGCGGTGATTGTTCTATCAATCAATTTTCTTATTACTCATTATTTGTACCACATTCGGCGCACTACTGCCCGCTCCTCTTACGGCCTACGGTGCAGCGGGGACTAGGCAACTGGGCAAAAAACTGATAGAATACTTGCAGTATGAAACCAAACATCCACCCTACATATTATCAAGCCAAAGTTACCTGCGCCTGCGGTAATGCCTTTACCGTTGGTGCCACAGTGCCTGAAATTAAGGTGGAAATTTGCAGTAATTGTCATCCATTCTTCACTGGTAAGCAAAAATTTGTCGATACGGCCGGCCGCATTGATCGCTTTAAAGCTCGCATCAAGCAAGCCGAACTAAAAAAGGTAACCACAAAAGCCCCTGTCACTGAGACTGTGGCACTCGAAGATACCGAGACAACTACAGCCAGCTCGAACTCTTAACACACGTACCATCTAATTGACTTACTGTAAGCGCACAGTAGGATTAAATTATGGTTGCGAGCCGGTGTGAACAACTACAGAGCGGAGCGATGATGGTTGGGAACACAGTGACTAACTACAGAACGGAGTGATGATGGTTGGGAACACAGTGACTAACTACAGAACGGAGTGATGATG
>CAZLPY010000080.1:0-4027 GCA_964561525.1 uncultured Candidatus Saccharibacteria bacterium
AACAGAACCATTAAGCAATAGCTGCGGGATTTTAGCCGGCAGGACGGTCGGCTCTTTTAAGCGCCCATCGTAGTTATCAGCCCAATTCACCGTATTTTTTTCGATGTCTTGCAGCATTTCGGCGCTAATTTTATCCATACGGCATTCTGTATAGCGCATCGCTGCGGCAGAATCTCCATCGATCGAACCAAAGTTGCCTTGGCCGTCAACGAGCATGTAGCGCATACTAAACGGCTGTGCCAGCCGGACCAGCGTGTCGTAGATGGCGGAGTCACCATGAGGGTGATAATCCTTCATCACCTCACCCACCACCGCTGCTGATTTTGAGTATTTTGCCTGGGCGGTTAAGTTAAGCTCGTGCATGGCAAATAGTACCCGGCGATGTACCGGCTTTAAGCCGTCCCTCACATCTGGCAATGCGCGCGCCACGATAACCGACATGGCGTAGTCAAGGTAGCTTTTTTGTACCTCAGCCTCGACATGCTGGATTTTGATCCGGCCAATTGATGGGTTATCAATAATAATTTCTTGCTCAGCCATAAACTTATTTAGACCTTTGCGTTCAATATAACTAGTACATTGTAGCAGAAAACGCCAACCATTACGAGCATCAAATGGACATTAAAAAAAATCAGCGTCTAGTACATATATCCTAATGAGTGCCGAATAGTATTTCACGATTATGCTCACAATACGGATATGACTCACTTTATTTAATGCGAAAATAGTTTTTCAGCACAAAACAATTGAACGTTGTTAATCTATGTTAGGTGTGAATATAGATAAACTCAGATATCGAGCGTTGCAGCCTTGGCATGGGTTTGGATGAATTTTTTGCGCGGGGCAACTTCGTCACCCATTAACATCGAGAACAATTCATCTGCCTTCATCGCATCCTCGACGTTTACCTGTAGCAATGTGCGTTTCTCGGGGTCCATGGTGGTTTCCCACAGCTGATCTGGATTCATCTCTCCCAAGCCTTTATATCGCTGTACGTTGTATTTGGGCGCGCGCTTTTTTGGCAACTCCTTAGCCGTGTCTGCGGCTTGCTCAGGCACAGGGTTCGAAGAGTCATCCTCAGAATCCGAAACAGTTTCAGTTACAACGGCATTTTCAGTCATATCCTGCTCGCTCGCGAGGGCAGATTCTGCGTTTGATTCGATCACGCCCAAAGATTTGAACAAATCAGTTTTTTCCTCTTCCGAGTAGGCAAAGTGCTTCGTTTTGCCTTGCGTGATGGCGTAGAGTGGCGGCTGGGCGATGTAGATGTAGCCAGCATCAATCAGCTCGCGGTAGTATCGGAAAAAGAAGGTTAGCAGCAGTGTGCGAATGTGGGCTCCATCAACGTCTGCGTCAGTCATAATCACAATGCGATGATAGCGCACTTTATTCATATCAAACTGTTCACCGATGCCAGCTCCAGTAGCTACAATCAGCGCCTTTATTTCGTCGGAGGTGAGCATGCGATCAAGCCGGGCTCGTTCAACGTTCAAAATCTTACCTTTAATGGGTAAAATGGCTTGAAAACGGCGATCCCTGGCCGATTTAGCAGAGCCGCCAGCAGAATCACCCTCAACGATAAATATTTCCGAACGAGCTGGGTTCTTTTCGCTACAATCTGCTAGCTTGCCGGGCAACGTCATTCCTTCCAGTGCCCCTTTCCGAATGACGGTTTCACGAGCTGCTCGTGCTGCCATACGGGCGCGTGCTGCAAGTGAAGACTTTTCAATCATGCGTCGCGCTTCGTTTGGATGCTCTTCCATATACGCACCGAGTGTCTCAGAAGTGACGGTTTCGACCACTCCGCGAATATCTGCGTTGCCTAGCTTTGTTTTAGTCTGCCCTTCGAACTGCGGGTCTGGTAGCTTAACGGAAATTACTGCCACTAATCCTTCACGAATGTCTTCACCGGTCAGCGTACCATCGGCATCTTTTAGTAACCCATTCTTTTTAGCGTAATCATTGATCACACGGGTAATGCTGGAGCGAAACCCGGTTAAATGAGTACCGCCCTCGGTTGTGTAGATATTATTTGCAAAGGTATAAACATGCTCGTTGAAGTCATCGCTATAGGTAAGCGATAGTTCAACGAGTGTATCCCCCACTTCCTTTTCGGCGTAAAATGGCGGCTCAAGCAATGAGTCCTTACCGTGATTTAAGTGACGGACGAAACTGGAAATTCCTCCTTCAAAGTAAAACGAGTATGTTTGCTTTTGTTCCGCACGCTCATCAGTAATGAAAATTCGTACACCTTTCGTCAAATATGCTTGCTGACGCAGGTGATCTATGATGGTCTTCCAATCATATTCAACGACACTAAAAATTTGTGGATCAGCCTTAAAAGTAATTGTAGTACCGCTACCGTTTGCCGACCCAGATGTTGCAACATCCGCTTTTGGAATGCCGCGCACATATTGCTGGGTATAGAGTTTGCCATCACGCTTGACGTCCGCCTGTACCGATTCGGACAACGCATTCACTACAGAAACACCAACCCCGTGCAACCCACCCGATACTTTGTAGCCACCACTGCCAAACTTTCCGCCAGCATGCAGGGTAGTTAAAACTGTTTCGAGCGCGGATTTTTTGGTTTGAGGGTGAATATCAATTGGGATGCCACGACCGTTGTCAGCTACCGAAATACTACCGTCATGGGCCAACACGATATAAATTTCGGTGCAAAAACCAGCCATCGCTTCATCGATTGAGTTATCCACCACCTCCCAAATTAAGTGATGTAAACCTTCAATACCGGTGCCACCAATGTACATCCCTGGGCGCTTGCGTACCGGATCAAGTCCCTCGAGTACCGTGATGTTTTTGGCGTCATATGAGTTGGCGGGCTGTTTTTCCATCAAAAAATACTCCGTAAATTATGCAACGGCTTTATTATACGCAAGTTGAGTTACTTATTCAATGTGCTTACGGCAATAGCGCCGAAAAAATTGAATCTTTATGCAGATGGAACTTAAAGCTTAAGTTTTCAGCCTGCACCGCTTGATAGATGTGGTTTGCGTCGGTAAAATGATACCCATTTGCATCCTTTAGCTCAATCACCAGATTATCGCTGGTCCAGCCTGGCTGTTTGATGTATTGCAACGTCTGCAGAGATGCGCCAATCAGGCTGACATTCAGCGGTGTTTCATAGCTAAAATGTGCAGAGCGCGTTGCGCCAACTGGTGTGGTGAGCCAGTGTCCAAATGTAGTATAGGTGGCATGTTGTTCTATCGATGCCGTTGTTTCTGTAACACCATTTTCAGGGCCGTCGCTTGAGCTATCTAAGTAGGTTGCGTCGCTCGGTGCAACGACTCGGAGATAATTATGATTGTCACCATCTGGCCAATTGTAGGATCCGCTGTCCAAACGTGTGACGTCAATAGTATGGAGCATGGTGCCGTGATCGCTCGGCTGAAGCGTAATGTGAACTGTTTGCTGAATATGTAGACTGCTCTTCAACCCGTTTACATTACCATTATTAATTTGCACAAAATCGGATTGCAGCGGGAACGGATTATCCAGGCCGAATGAATTACCGTGATCGAACAGAGCAGTAAACATCAGATGTTTTTGCTGCGTCACATTGGAAAGCAGCGTTCCTAAACCTGCAGGATCGTACTCGGCGGATGCAAAGAGCTGTTTTAGCAAAAACGGGAATGCGTCAGCAATTGCCTTTTTGGGCTCATTTAGCGCATTTACTGCTGGGTTGGTTAAATATTCTTTTTCCGATTTGTACTCTAGCGTATCCACAACGTTGTCAGGGGTGAGCGTAATGTTTTGACTTGGAACTGATACAGGGCCAGTTAAGGTCAAAAGATCTTGTAAAAAAGTGGTGTCGATTGAAAAAACACCATCAACGTCGCTTCCGCCTTCTGCCTTATAAAACCAGGCGGTTTGAGCTGCGCCTTCATGATAATCAACACTCCAGTTTGCGTCGCGCATGAACCAATCCTGGCTGGCAGTGTTTAGGGGATATGGAATTTCAATATGGTTTGTTTGGCCGAATGCATTATCTTGCTTATAAATATTG
>CAZLPY010000081.1:0-3931 GCA_964561525.1 uncultured Candidatus Saccharibacteria bacterium
CTATTATCAAGAGCAAGTAGCGCGGGTGTACCAAAGCTACCAGCGCCGTTTGCACGAGGCAAATGCGATGGATTTTGATGATTTGCTGATGCGCGTAGTACAAGCGTTTGGCGATCATCCAGACATATTGGAAAAATATCAACGCCTATTTCAATACATTTTAATTGATGAGTATCAGGATACGAATGCGGCGCAGTATCGTTTAACAAATTTGCTAGCCTCCAAACACCATAACATCTGCGTGGTAGGAGATGATTTTCAGGCTATTTACTCATGGCGGGGAGCCAATTTTCGCAACATTTTAGATTTTGAACGCGATTATCCAAATGCTCATGTGGTAAAGCTTGAGCAAAACTATCGCTCCACCAAAACTATTTTGGAAGGGGCGAACGCCGTGATTGCCAAGAATGTGCATCGCACTGATAAAACGCTGTGGACCGCTAACCCCAAAGGTTTACCAATCACGGTATACGAAGCACTGAACGAATTGGATGAAGCCGAGTTTATGGCGAGTGAAATTACGGCGCTGATGCGCTCCCATCTATTTAGCGGATTTAACGATATGGCGGTGCTTTATCGTACCAACGCCCAGTCTCGTATTGTGGAAGAAGTAATGTTGCAACTGCGCATACCTTATCGCATTGTGGGCGGCATCCGTTTTTACGAGCGGAAAGAAATTAAAGACGTCGTAGCGTATCTCCGACTAGTGGCGAATCCATCCGATCGAGTGAGCTTGGAGCGAGTGATTAACGTGCCGACGCGCGGCATTGGGGCCAAAAGCGTTGTAGCAATCATGCTTAACATGCCACAGGCCCTTTCGGGGCCGAGTGCGAATCAATTGGCTTTAAGCGGTAAGGCCGCCAGTGGGTTTGTGCAGTTTCGGCGCCTCATTGATCAAGCTCGCGAGCGGTACGACAGTGATAACAATTTGGTCGAACTGCTCGACTTTATTGTGCACGAAAGTGGTTATTTGGTTGCCGCGGACGACGGGACTCCGGAAGGCGAATCGCGGGTTGAAAACATCAACGAGCTCAAGTCGGTGCTGGGCAGTGCCCAAAGCCTGGAATCGTTTTTGGAGAACGTTAGTTTGGTCAGCGATGCTGATGAATATGATCATCGTGCCGACGCGGTAACCCTAATGACGGTGCACGCGGCCAAGGGCTTAGAGTTTCCGGTGGTGTTTTTGTGTGGTCTTGAAGAGAGTGTTTTTCCGCATTCGCGCGCCAGTCTTGATCCGATGGAGATTGAGGAGGAGCGCAGACTAATGTACGTAGCGATGACCCGTGCAAAGACCAGATTATATTTGCTGCATGCCACTGAGCGCCGCCTGTATGGAGCGCTGCAGGTAAACCCGCCCTCGCGCTTTTTGCAAGATATGCCAGGTGAGCTGCTCGACACGATATGATATACTACCAAGGATGAAACGAGCTGTTGTTACGGCATCATTTATTTTGGCGGTAGCGCTTTGCACCCTCACCACATGGTATGTTGCCCATGCGGCCTCCAGTGTTACAGTCGCACCACGCTATGCCTTTATGGTGCGTGAAGTGACGGCGGAGCCACTACATCACGTGATCGAGCAGGGGATTACATCGATCTACGCCGATCCGAAGCTGGCCATCCGTGAAAATCAAATGACTGTTTATGCTGAAGATCATTTTACAAGCGATTTTCCATCCGCCGGAGCAGTCGCAGGGATCATAACGATCGAACGAGCTCCGGTGATTCACCTTAGTGATGGTAAAAAAACCACTGATATCCGAGGTTGGGATGCCACCATTGGTGATGCTTTGTCAGCCCACCACGTTCCAGAGATCGGTCAGGACGATAAAATTGACCACAAACTCGATGACAAAATAGTGGACAACGAACAGGTGACAATCGTGCGCGTAGCAAAGACCACCATAGTAGAGCACGACACTATCGCATTTCAAACCATTCAAAAGGACGATTCCGCCGTATTCCGCGGTCAAACGAAGGTACTGCAAGCCGGTCATGATGGCGTCAAAACGCGTACCTACGAGGTGACTCGAGAGGATGGTGTGGAGGTTTCCCGGATCTTACAAAAAACGGAGATTACTACTCCTAAGGAAGATCGGATTGTAGTGAATGGATCAAAGCTGCTGATAGGTCGCACTGCGCGTGGCAATGCATCGTGGTATCGCTCGGCTTATACTGCCGCTTCGAATATGTTTAAGCGTGGCACCGATGTGCGTATTACCAGTTCCGTTACCAGTAAATCGATTGAGGTGAGAATTGATGATTTTATGGAGGGGACTGATAAAGTGATCGACTTAAACCCGAGCGTTTTTACGGCCCTTGGTGGGACACTGGCGCAGGGGATTCAAGCGGTGGTAGTGGAAGAGGTGCTTAATTAGGGTGTAGGGGTTAGGGGATAGGGTTGATGAGGAAGTATGACGCGACAAAAACTGGGTCAACATTTTTTAACCGATCATAGCGTGGTTATGCGAATGCTGGACAGCACGCCAGCTGCACCGGGCGATATTATTGTGGAAATCGGGCCAGGAAAAGGTGTTTTGACTGCTGCTTTAGCAGAGCGAGGACACCGAGTGATTGCAATTGAATGGGACGAGGCTCTGGCCGAATCTTTGCGGGTGCAGTACCCCGAAGTCAACGTAGTCCAAGCCGATATTCGCACCTTCGATTTGATCAGTTATCTCGAAAAACACGCTGGCACTGTGCAGTACGCGATTGTGGCAAACTTGCCATACTATCTATCGTCTTATCTGTTACGCCAAGTGTTTCAGTACCGCACGTTGCCGAACTCAATGACGCTGATGGTGCAAAAGGAAGTGGCGGAGCGCATTGTGGCCGGTCCAGGCGCGAGCGAGCGCAGTATGTTATCGGTGATGGTGCAAGCCTATTCGGAACCCAACCTTGCCTTTGCGGTCCCCGCTCGCAGCTTTAGTCCTCCCCCACGGGTTGAAAGCGCCGTAGTGGTTTTTGATCAGATTAGTAAGCAATCTTTTGAGGATATGGACGAGCGTGCTTTTTTTCGGATGGTCAAAGCAGGCTTTGGCGAGCGACGCAAATTACTGCTCAATTCACTCTCCGGTGGCTTGCAGCGAGACAAAGCGGTAATTGAAAAAGCGCTTATTGCATGCGGAATTGCGGTTACCGCTCGGGCTCAAGAGCTCAATTTGGCAGAGTGGAAGCGCTTGTACCACCAGTTGGAGGCGTAGTGCTGTATATCGTAGCCACACCGATCGGTAATTTGGAAGACCTAACGGAGCGGGCGCAGGGAGTACTGCAGCGGGTCGAAGTAGTGCTATGCGAAGATACCCGTCACAGTAGGATTCTGCTGCAAAAGATCGGCAGCAACGCCAAGACGTTGTCGTTCCATGTGCACTCAAATACGAACAGAGAGCAAGAGATACTGCGTTTGCTTGAAGCAGGGCAAGACATGGCGCTGATCACGGACGCAGGCACGCCTGGCATCGCTGACCCAGGTGGAAGGATTGTAGAGCTTGCTCATCAACATGGCGTTACGGTGGTTGCGGTACCGGGCCCGTCATCAGTTACTGCTGCTTTGTCCGTATGTGGATTTAACACTGACCGGTTTAGTTTTTACGGATTTTTGGCGAAAAAGAAAGGCCATCTTACTACCTTGCGTCAATTACGGCATGAGCAGGTCGCGGCTGTGTTCTTTGAGTCACCGCATCGAATTGTCAAAACGCTGAACGATCTTCATAATGAGATGGGTGGCACGCGGCGTATTTGTGTCTGCCGTGAGCTCACCAAACAATTTGAAGAGGTTTGGATGGGTACGTTGGATCAGGCACGAACGCGAACATGGCGGGAGCAAGGAGAATTTGTGGTAGTTATTGAAGGATTGAAGTAACTGTCTAATTTCTAATGTCGAATGACTAAAGAAATTCCAATGCATCAATGGTTAATTGGGCCTTCTGAC
>CAZLPY010000082.1:0-3881 GCA_964561525.1 uncultured Candidatus Saccharibacteria bacterium
TCAAAATTAAAAATAATAAACCAATTACCGCATTACGCAGTAACGGCTCGGCTCGCTCTGTCACAATGTGTTCAATCTTGTGACGAAGCAGTGCGATCAAGGCAATACCAACCAGCAAGCTTGAGATAATATACCAAAAGCTACTGTCGTAGCCCGTAAATGCCGAAGGGCTATGGGCATTAATTTGTCCATTAACCACTCCGGCGGTAATGTTTGGTGTGGTAGCGCTGAGATATGAAAGATTACCATTCACTTCGGCTGTGTCGTTGATAGTAATCTGCGCTGCGCTGGCAGTGACGTTGCCACTGACTGTGCCGCTAATAATCAGACGATTGCCATAAAAAAATAATGATCCCTTAACCTGCCCGTCAATTTGCAGTGTGTCCGCTACGACATGCATATCGCCGTCAATTGTTGCGGTTTTACCAACTGTGACCATTTGGGCAGCCGCACTGACGTCCTCAGCCACCCGATCATTGAGCATCAGCTCTTTTGCAGCAACTCGAACGCTTTGATCAATTGAAGCATTTAGGGTGATATTTGAAGCAGCTGCAATCAAGCTGTGGTGTATTGCCTGCTTCACCTCGATGGTGCTACCAATTGCAATCACATCACTTGGCATGGTTGCGTTGATCACAATATCGTTACCGGAGACGTAGAACGGCTTTGCGTCGTTTGCGCCAGTTACAACGAGCGATCGGTTTTGACTCGATGAGTAGGTTGAAGCGCGTGATGCGGGGCTTATCATCAAACAAAGTATCAAAACGGCTGCGCCGATGCTAGCAATTTTAAGTGTAAGTTTCAACATCATAACCCTTTAAGGCGAACAAATATGATACCAGCATATAGTTTTATGGTAGCTTGTAAAGCAAGGCAAACAACTCATCCTTTAACTCACTTCCGACGCGCAGAATATGCTCTTCAATTTGGGGATTGATCGTCTTGATTAAGATCAACGTATCCTGCTGATGCGGATTTTTCGCTACCGTTGCAATGATTGATTCATGCGTATCTTTGGGGGTATTGCTCAGGATTGTTTCCAGCACTCTCGTGTGTATGGTGGCGTAAATCATATCTTCCAATTTTTGTCGCTCGGCGTCACTAACGCTATATTGATCAAGGTATGACAGCACCTCATTCAGTGGCACTAGGTGAGCATAAAAAAGGGTTGGTTCCATTGCATGTCCTTCATTTATTGTAAGTTACCATCGATAATACCCAAATCTGATGCTGGCTTTGGTGAGCCAGATTCTGGCAGCATGATAGCTTTAAATTTGGCGGCTCCATACGAGGCATCACCAACATGGCTAAAAAACTCTGGACTAGCCCCAAATACCTTGCCAGTGGAGCGTCCTGGTCCAGCGTCCCATAAGGCACCTCGTCCAATCATCAAGTGATTACCATTACTATCCTCCGGTACCTGAATCACAATATAGCGCTGCCCAGCTAGGCTTTTTGAGGCATCGGTACCGAACTGCTCGGACAGGAACGTTTGTCCCACAACGTACCAACGCTCTTCATTTGCCGGCGCATATCCCCAGGCACCTCGGCCACGCGTTAGCCCAGAGGCAACCGCATTCGGGTCATCCTGATTGACGTGGTTCGCTGCATTGTCACCGGGCTTGGTCGGAATATGCTGCTCTCGACCATCCATGCCAAAGTTTTTATTCAGCGCAAACCCACTATCGGTTTTGGTGTCAACATCAATCCCAAATTGATCGTGTAGTAGCTGTTTTATCTCGGTAAATTGAGCCGTGCTTAAATTTCCATCTCTGGATGAGTTTTGCATAATATCTTTGATTTTTTCAGTTACTTGATCGCGAGTCATTTTGGTTGGGGACGGATCGGTTGGTCCAGCTACTTTGATCGATTCTGATGGCGCTGGCGGTATTTGCGCCGTGGTTGTCTTGACGGTATCTGTTTGCTTTGGGGCACCAGAGTGAACCGGTGAGACAAATAAGCTCCCGGCTAGAGCTGCTCCAGCGGTCGCTTTTGTCGCAGCGTGACGGACGTTGTGCAGGGTCAGCTTGTGCCTACGAAATAGTTTTTTGGCGTGTCGATGAGTCTGATGCAGGCGCAGCTTCGCCGCATGGTGATGCAGTGCGAGGCGCGTGTACACATCATCAAAATCTGGCGTAGACGCATCACTACTACGATGGAACAGATGATTTATATTCCGCACTACAGCGATACCAACTTCGTATATGGTCACGCTACACCTTCCTTTGCCCACATCAGTGAGCGCAATATGTCCGGATTCAAGTCGCCAATACTCCGTAGGGTAAAATAATGAGTCATACCTGGGATGCGTAAGCGCGCTGCCGAGCTTAAGGCTGGCGAAATTGGCTTGTCTATAGGCAGTTTCACACACACCTCAATGTGATCGGCTGCTACGCGCGCAATGGCGAAGGGACGTGGCCCAGAAAGAATAATAAATGACTCCTCAGAGCTGACGCTGATTGGCCCAATTTTTTGAAATTTTTGTAGGAACGCATTGAATAATGGCTGAAGCAGAGCGCGCCGTCCTTTAAAATGCGAAGCCAGTGTGTCGGTAACACACACATGATTTGGCTCCTCCTCCAAAAACCGCTCTTTGCAAAACCTACATTGCCACATAGGTTCAGTATGGGGAATCAAGCTGCAAGAAGCAAGGCTATTTAACAACTTTGTATGCTAGGTTGTTAAATCCTGCACAATAATTAGCTCATAATAAGATCTCAACTATAAGACTGACCTCGCTTCAACTGCAAGCAGGTCATCCTTAACTCGATTCAGCATCCCAAGAAATTCCGAAACCCACTACGCTATAAGAAGCGCCAGAGAAGTTTAGCGAGTGCGAAATAGTAGGTATCACCAAAATCATAGATCCCCTCTTGTACGTTGCACAAAATTATAATTTATGATATAGTCAGCTGTTTAACAACTTACATTTATGGGGGTAACCACGTGCGAAAACGAGATATGAAGTTGGTAGTCGGTATGGAAGCTATTGGCCGTGTGCTCAAATCGTTGGGATATATTATTGATCCCGGCGGCTCGATGGACTACCGACCGTTGCGAGTGCGTTATGCTCGATTGAAGATGGGCTACAAATTGATCTGTAGCTGGGTTAAACCTGTCGTAGACCAAGATGAGCAAGCATACCCACGCTACCACTTACACCTGCGATGTCTTGAAGTCGATATCGACAACGCTTGCTACGAAATTGAATTTTCACTTCATGTTGACACTAGCCGTCATCGTACCGCGATGGTGTGGCCAGAGCTCAATAGCGAGCTTAAGAGGATTAAGAGGCAATTTGAACTTTACAATCGCGAGCACGCAGTTGAATAACCAGCAATCTGCAGGGAGGGCGCTTCAGTCGAGGCGTCCTCTATTTTATTTTTACTCTAAACTCGAAGACATTCGAATACGAAGCGGAATTTGTCGTTAATCGTTAAGCTCTATTGGCGGAGGCAATGCGTCGGCGGTGTGGGTGTCGATGGTTTCGAGATGCAAACCAATTTTGTTCATTTGACGCTCAGTCTCTAAATATTTAGTTTGGGCATTGACAAGATGTGACCCGAGCACCGCATAATCTTTAGCGAATTTGGAGAATTCCGAGTTCAGGCTTTGCAGATTTTTGAGGATTTTCATCGCCTCTTCCTCAATTTTTAATCCTTTCAGGCCCAGCAAAATTGCTTGCAAATAAATGTAGAGTGTATTTGGCGAAACCGGGATAACGCGCCGCGGAATGGCGTAAGCAAACAGGGCGTTATCGTCGTCCTCCTTCATGATAGTTTCGTAATAGATGTTTTCCGCTGGATTTTACATTAAGGCAAAGTCAAAGCTGCCGTCATTTGGCAAAATTAACTTGCTAGCGATAGAATCCATATGTTTTT
>CAZLPY010000083.1:0-3796 GCA_964561525.1 uncultured Candidatus Saccharibacteria bacterium
GATTGGCACTGCTGCTTCCAGAATCTGAGCTATAAACGGCCTCGTGTTTGGAAACGTTGGTGCCGTTTATTTTCAAGCGATGATTGTGCGCTTGATATTCGATACTCGCGCCCAGGCTTTTCAATAAATCGGCCGTTACTTCAACATCGCTGATTGCTGGCACATTTTCTAAAACCAGCGGGCGGTCAAACAGCACGCTCGCCACCATCAATTTTGTTACTTCATTTTTAGCACCGCTCACTCGCACAGTTCCGTTCAGTGGCTTCCCGCCGATAATCTCTAAAAATTGAGACATGCTTAAAACTTTCTTCCTGGCCAAATCATAGCCTTTTTCGCATCATAGCTCAAGTTTTGGTTTGACAAAATACCAACTGCATGATATAATACTACTGTTTTTGTCATTTAACAACTGTCTCTTAAGCCTAAGTGATTATCTATTTTAGGTAGTCAGCTAGGCTTAAGAGCCATCTCCGTCATCAGACGGAAATCTCAGCTGGCGAGCATGTTACGCAGGAGGTGTTCGGACATGTCCGTGTTATCCTCAGTAAGTTTGGGAACCGCTGCCCAAGGTATCGGGCTACTCCAAGCGGCAGGAATGACTTCGCAAGAGTGGCAAATCGGTACCATCAACAATCCACTAATCCGTAGTCGTGTCGTCGCGGCCATACGGAACCAACCCGGGCCTCACACGATCTCAATCGAGCAAGTATATGAGCGGGAGACTTATCTCACAGCGCAGTACTGCGGTTTGGCCGGGGTTGAATATCCGGGCAACGTCATCATCGAGCAAGCTTGCAAAAAGGCGGCCTCTGTATGGGGCGAGCTGACCGAGCATGACCGGTTCATCCCAGGGAATATCGGTCTCGGCGATGGGACCCGCTTCTTCCATCGTTTTAATGCCTCTCGGGAAGAGGCGCGGTCACAGACCCTGAAGCTCTACTCATCGTTCACGGAAGCCGAGTGGGGTACGAGTCGGAACGTGCAGCATATACCGACTGTAGCAGGCATGATTCGCCTTGACTTCTCACGGGTACTACAGCCGACAGACCTACTCGGACGCCCTTTCTATCTAACGAATGAGGAACATATAGAATGGGCAAAAGAGCAGGATGGTGACGGGTTGACCAGTGGCGAGGAAGGCCTAGTGCTGTTCGGCCGTTCGGTCATCGAGCGTAACCTTCCGCTCTGGGGCGCGGGGAGCGCGAGGATGCGTAATGTCTACGGTTCCAAGAACTCGCTCTGCGTCTACTGGAATGCCCGCAATGGGCTCGGCCTCGTCAACGTCGAGCAGGACCTTCGTTATTGGGACCTCGCTACTCTTCCCCGGAAGTTCGTAGCACTTGGTGCTTAGTCCGCCGTAGGCGGATTGGCATTTATGGGCGTTGGTTCTTGATTTCGGTCACATGCCGGATGAAAAGAATCAACGCCTCTTTCTTTATTCAATTATCAGGGGTAGTCGGCTGTAATAACGCTTTTTCAATTTTGAAAGTAATTTTCTCGCACTGGCATGGTAAAGTACTCCATAATAAGACTGAATCGAGCTATCAAGTTTTGATTTAGTAATATCACCACGGACATGACAATCAATTAGTCTGCCTGCGTTTTTCATTATTCGTCGTCGCGTTTTAGTACGGACCAATGTGTAATGGGGCAGTATGTTATAGCCAAGGAAATCAATTCCTTGACTCAATTTACGAACAATAACTTTTTTAGGATGAAGTTCTAATTTGAGTTTTTGATTCAAAAATTTTTGGATAAGTGAGATAAGTTTATGGAGATGCTGTTCATTGTCTGCCACAATAATAAAATCATCGGTATAACGTATGTAGTAACGTTCTCTTAATGTGTGTTTTATAAACTGATCTAGTACATTTAGATACACATTAGCAAATAACTGGCTGGTTAAGTTGCCGATAGGCAAGCCGCGCCAGCGGCAGTCCTCTCTCTCTCTCTCTCTCTCTCTCGTATTGGCGTCGCAAAGCTGCGCAAAATAGCTTCAATTAGCCACAAAACATCTGAGTCATTGATTTTTAGCTTGAGCATGCTTAATAAAATTTGGTGGTCAACCGAATCAAAAAATTTTCGTACATCACATTTCAAAACAAAGCACGGTCTGGTATAGTTCCTGCTGAGCTTCCGTGTAAATTGTTGGAGTCGTACAACGCCGCGATGTGTTCCTTTACTGTCGCGACACGAGTAAGAATCGTAAATGAAAGAACAATCAAAAAGAGGATAGAGAACCCTATAGATTGCGTGATGAACAATACGATCTTGTACTGTAGCTTTATGGATATGCCGCACCTTCGGATCGGTGATATAAAATCCGCTATATGTGGCATGTCGGTACTTCTTATTCTTTAATACATTGTGCAATTCAAAAAGATTGTCCTCTAAATGCCGTTCGAATTGTTGCACTTCAGGCTTATGCCGTTTGCCCCGCCGAAATTCTTTCCAGCTTGCTAACAAATTATCCAAACTAACAATCGAGGAGAAAAGAGAATCATGTTCACTTATAACGATCCACCTATTCTTCAAAAAGCATACGATATATACCGCGATGTGTATTTGACTATAGAGAAAATGCCCAAAAAGGATAAATATACTTTGGGTGAGCGGATACAGAAAACCATTCTCGATGTCATTGAATTCCTTGTCGCGGCCTCGTTTGCCCGTGATGACAAGTTCCTTTATCTAAATAAGGCCGCAGTAAAGTTAGATACGCTTAAATTGTTTATCCGCTTGGCCGAAGAAATTCATGCCCTGCCAACAAAGCGCGCTCTTGATTTCCAGGAAAAGTTGCAAGAGATAGGCAAAATGCTCGGTGGGTGGATTAGGGCTAGCAAGTGAGAGTGGAGACGGCCGGGGAAGAGTAGCGATGTTCCAATTTCGATTGTCCTGCTCGACGTTGTTGAGGTTGAGCCCATTGTTGGCATTCCAGTTGACGCAGAGCGAGTTCTTGGAACCGTAGATTGTTTGTCTGCTGCCATCTATTCGCACCGGAAAGCGAGATATCCACGCTTTTCTGAATTTGATTTGTGAGCATCTCAAACATTGAGAATCTCAACCAGCACCAGACAAGAAGTCTCCACTCTCTTTCTTGAACACTCCTGGTGCTCCATAGAGCAACGGGACTCTGTCGCATAGAGAATGCGGAAACGGCGACTAAGCTCGTAAGCACAATAGTACGCTACCATTTCACCAGTAGGTTAGCTCATTTATATATAATTGCAAACAGTGCGATGGATTATACTACTATCAAATAGAAAATAATCGCGTTGACACCCTTACTCAAATAACGAATCATTAATAGTATATGCACACATTAAAACACATTGTTGGTTACAGCTTCCCGCTACTCTTGCTCGCTGCCTTCATCATCTTTCCTGGTCACTTTGTCCTCGACTCTGACACCATGGTTAGGGAATTTGCGCTAACCTCAGTTACGCTGTTTGGTGTCATCTTTATCATTGGTCCGCTACCGAAATTTTGGGAAGATTTGGCTCCATGGAAAGTCTTCCGACCATATTGGGCAAAATGGGCGGTATTTTTTGCGCTTGTGCATGTCTTTTTGGTGCTCGCGACTATTTATAGTTGGAACTGGAGTTTGATATTCAGTGTCAGCGAGCCTCTTGCGCTGGCTAAATACCTTGGGCTGTTGGCAATTCTTTATTTTCTTTTCATGGTTATCGTTTCAATTCCACCTATCCGCGAAAAAATTGGTCCATGGTGGAAGCGCTTTCATGTGGCTGGATATGTGGCGTTTACCCTGGCTCTGCTCCACATTTTGCTGATGAAT
>CAZLPY010000084.1:0-3711 GCA_964561525.1 uncultured Candidatus Saccharibacteria bacterium
TATGCATAGCTTAGCCTTTCTGATGAAAGTGTTGCTAAGCTATTGAACCATTACGTAATTATTGACATATAGAGTAATTAATGCTAAAATATGGTTAATATTCTGAAGTCATTCAGGGTTGTTCTTAAACAACAATTCTGGTGAGCAACATGTATCTAAGCTAATTGGATATATGTAGCTCATCAGAATGTGCAACAGAGCACCGAATTCTGCCCTAGGCAGGATAAACTCCGTGAAGAACGTATTTCTCAACTGTCGTGCAGCCTCAGAAGCGCCTACCCTCGCCCTCTATTTGGCGCTGGCGGCGACGCTAACGGATTTCGATGAATTTGATGAGGAGGATATCTTATTCGCTCGCAGAACCGTGCCGGAACTGCTGGTCGATCAACCGCTCGATGATCAGGTGTCAATGGGCGCTGTGAATAACATCGCGGAGCGTGCGAAGGACTTCCTTCAGCTGATGGGATCTGATGTCCCAATGTATAATGTCTTCGAAGCGATTGGACTCCTCAATCATATAGCAATTGCGATGGAGGATGACACAGACCCCAACAAAGAGACTACTAAATATCGGTACTTCAGCCAGGAGATTAAGGCGCAATTTACTGGCGTAAGCATTGGCGACATCGTATCCTGCGAAGGGTCTGACTACGTCACAATGTATGTGGCACCGGAGAGGATTGATCTCGCTCACGCTGACCGATTCATCTTCGACTAATGTCACGCCCACACTCTGCCGAAGCAAAGTGAAAGATTTCAAACTCAAAGCTATTGATCGTATACGGCAAACACCGCGTACGATCCTTTTTTATATCTCATTGCAGAATAATAGGGGAGTGTGCCTAGAGGGGGGGGGAATGAAAAACTAAAGATAAAATATAAAAAAGATAGTAGTACGCATAGTCGAGAAGGGTAGAAGTAACGTGGTTCGATCATAAATAGATTCCATCATACGTGCGAGATGACAAACTTAGTGCTGCAGGATTACATAAGCTTAGGCATAAACAATGTCGCAGAATGTATCTTATGCGACATTAATGCACATTTTATCTATCGCGTAGTATCGCGCTTTAGAACGACTGTGCTATGCCTTCAACTAATTCGTCCGACGCAGGAAGGGTGCTGCTTGTATTGGTTTGCGTACCGGACACTGAGCTACTGTGTCCACGGCTCTCCTCTTTTAATGCAGTAGTTTTGAGGGGTTCTGAACCGAGGAAATGATCCAAAATGCGTCCGGGATGACTATTTGTACCACTTAGCACAGCCGCGGGGCCTGTAGCGGTTTGTGGCGGTTTTTCAGCCTGAATGTGCAGGCTCGCTGTGATGTTATCGTTGTAAACGGTCGGCTTATCGATTGCATGAGACGGTATCTGGTCAGATTGATCGATGTTAGTCAAGCTTGATTGGACTTGCGAATTTTGGTCCAAACTCGCGTTTTTTTGCGCATCTAAAGAGGTAACTGACATTTGACTAGAATCAGCAACAGATTGACCGCGATGAGGAATTATTTCAGAATTGTTAGCGGGCAGCCCCTCCCCCGGCTTGCTCCCCTCTCCATGCGATTTTTTGTCAGACTCCCCTGCGGCTTGATGTGCTGAGTGTGAAGTTGGATGATCAGGACTGGAGTTCGTATGCGGCTCATGATTATCGCTCTTTTGTGTCGCATAATGTTGAGGTGCCTTGGCATCAGCTTTATTGCTTTCACCATCAATCTTCTGCTTTTCTGCTGCAGCATCTGAGTTGGTTCGAGAATCAGCTTGTTTATCCTCGATTCCCTGCCTGCTCTGGGCTAGATCGACCGGTTCCCGGTTTGTAGAATCATCTTCTCCCCAATCCCCCGCCTTCAGACGTTCCACCTTTTTGGCCAGGAATTTTTGGCGCTTTTTTTCCTCCTCCTCAATCACCTTTTCCAACGGCTCAGCCTCCCACCACCGCACTCCCCCCTTAGAATGTACCTCTTTGTAATACAAACCGTTGATAATATTTTGTGGATTCAATTTGATTGGCGGCAATGCAATGGTGCCATCGGGCCCAATTGGGCTACGCGGTTTAGTGACCGTATCCGACCCCGGTGTAGTGCCAATCTCTTGCTCTACTTCAGCTCGTGGGCGTGAATAGAGCTGCCGTGAATTTTCGGTTATATCTTCAGTATAATTTGTCTCAGGCCGCACCGGCACAAGAGTATTCGCCGAAAACGACTGCCCCGTCAGGCCGTCGATCGACAACTTAATATAAATTTTGTGAATATCCTGATTGATCAAATCAGTTTCGGTGAACTCTGGCGTAAACTCGCGTACCAACTCGGCCGCATCCCCTGCCCCAACCCGAAAACAGATGATAGTGCCGACGTTTCCAAATACCGCATCGCGTACTTCCTCTGGCATCTGCGCAATATACTGGTTAGCCATGATGAGGTTTAGATGATACTTGCGTGCCTCGGAAAGAATGGTAGCAAAGCTTTTGGTGGCAAAGTTTTGGAACTCATCGACATACAAATACGAATCGGTGCGTTGCTCTTCCGGTACGTCGGCTCGGCTCATCGCCGCCAATTGAATTTTAGTGATCATCATCGCACCGAGCATCGCCGAATTATCCTCCCCTATTTTGCCTCGAGATAGGTTGATCAGCAAAATCTTCCCTTCATCCATCACCTTGCGTACGTCAAAGGTCGATTTTGATTGCCCCACAATATTCCGAATGGTTGAGGCGGCCAAAAACTGCCCCACTTTGTTCAAAATAGGAGCAACAGCCTCTGAGGCAAACTTTTGATCCCAGCTTGCAAATTCATTTTCCCAAAAATCTTTAATCACTGGATCAGTAATCACCGCCACTACCCCATCGCGAAACCGCTTATCGGTCAACATTTTGGGAATGTTTAACATCGTTGAATCCGGATATTCAAGCAACGCCAGCACGGTGTTTCGTAAAATGTGCTCCAAACGCGGCCCCCATGAATTACTGAACATTTTTTCAAAAATACCGACGAAACCTGAGGCGATAATCCCTTTCAAGTCCTCATCAACTTTTTCGAGCAAGTTAAACCCAATCGGATGCATGCGGTCAGCCGGATCAAACAAAATCACGTCTTCCACTCGATGCTGCGGCACGGCCGCTAGCACATGCTCATAGGTTTCACCGTGCGGATCAACCAAAATCACTCCCCTGCCCTCGTTGATATCATCAATAATCATGTTTTCCAGCAAGGTGCTTTTTCCCGTACCTGATTTGCCGATGGTGTAGGTATGGCGACGACGATCGAGCAGTTTGATACCAAACTCTTTTTCACTATTGCGAAAATTGGTTTTACCGATACGGGTAATCTCAGCAGCCGCTATTTGACCAACGATCGGCAAGTTACTAGGCGGCTCACCTTTTTTGGCGCGAGTCCACACAATGTTTGGAGTCTCAACAGTAATATTTGGCAAATGATACAGCGATGCCAGCTCTTCGATATTGAGCACCAGCCCAGCATCTTCAAAGCTCCGTGCACTGTACTGATCCCACAAAGCGCGCGAGTCTGCTACCATTTGCTTCGCCGTAAACCCATTCAAATGCGTTGTGTTAAATTGCTTAAATGCGCCAACTACCCCCATCACCTTCCCTTGAGCGGAGTACATGTCAGGAGCAATAGCCACAATGCGGATTTTAGTGGCAAAACCAAGCTTGGTTATTTTTTCTTCAATGCCTTTGAGGCCACTTTCAGCCGCGCCG
>CAZLPY010000085.1:0-3691 GCA_964561525.1 uncultured Candidatus Saccharibacteria bacterium
AGAACTAGGCGTACCTCAGGTCAGGATGGTCTGGCCTTGTTTGACAGCTTGGGATAGATACCCACCGCCTTGCCCTCCAAGATTGAGCGCCACAGGCTAATGGCCTCCCACAGCTTCTTCAGGCCATTCGAGTCATTGGCCAGGCCGTCGGGTAGACCTTGGATCAAGCGGTGAACATCCGGGTCTACGTCGGCTGGGTCTACCAGTTTGCCGTCGCTCTGAGTGATGTGGAAGTGCAAATGTGGAATTGTCTGCGCCGTCAGGTCTCGATCACCCATGCGGCCGAAGGGGCAATAGCCGGTCAGACCGAAGTGGTCAACGACTGCAACCCAGAATCGCATGCCCTCTGCCAACGCGGCAGCACTGAGCTCCCTCAGGTCATTGACGTGCTCGCGCGCGATGATGAGCACATGATGACTCGTACCTGGATAGGGGAAATCGTTCAGAGTTGCAACCCAGTGATCACCCTCCATCACGATCGGGTTATGGTGACGAGAGGGAACGCCTGCTATGGCCTTACAGAAGTCACAATCGCCAGCCTTGGCGCTCTCTTCCATCCTGCGACGCATCTCGTCTCCGCGAGCACCATCGACCCTGGGAGCCAGAAGGTGAGTGTCATCAGTCATGTCAACGTCCTTTCCGACGCGTGAGAACTTTAGACCGAGCGGACACCCGATCTGCAAACAATGGTACCGACATCTGGGGCTCAGATCAAGTTTTTGGTCGCGAACTCATCTTAAAGCGTACCGGCTCGTGGTCGGACGCGTCCGTATCGCCTACAATAATGTGAGCATGCAGATGATCAACACTGCCGCCAGTTCGGCGCATATCGCCAGAGCGAATACCTACCCCGTAATAAGTAAGATGCCACTTTTTTTCGGCCTTCACGATCGTATCTGGGAGGTCATGAAGAGCGGCAGGGCTCAGATCAGACAAGGTATTGACATGTTCGCGCGGGATTAGTAACAAATGCAGTTTTGTTCGCTCATAAGGATAGTCATTTTTACTGACTATCCAGTGGTCGGTTCTAATCTCAATTGCGTTTCGACGCTCTTTTTCGATATGTTCGGGGCAAAACGCACACACGCCACGTCGAGCTAAGTCCTTCATCTGCTCGGATTGCTCGGCCTTGCGAGAGTTATCAAGATTGTACTGTAAATCGCTCATTTTAACCTCTCATAAATTACAAACGCATAATCATAGGGGTTCTTTTCATCCGCCACATGCTCCTCGCGACTCGTTTCTTGCCACTGGCTACGATCAAATTCCGGAAAATACACATCACCATCAATATCGGCGTGAACTTCAGTGGCATAGATTCGATCTGTTACTGCAAACACCTGGCGATAGACCTCTGCACCACCCATAATAAACACCTCGCCGTCAGTCTGAGCCATCGACAAAGCCGTATCTAAGTCATTTACTACAACTACCCCGTCATAGTGAAACTTTGGGTCACGAGTCAACACATAATTCGTCCGCTCAGGTAACGGTTTACCTATTCGTGTAACAATAGAGTCGAACGTTTTGCGGCCCATAATCACAGGATGCCCGACGGTTAGTCGCTTGAGTCGCTTCAAATCCTCAGAGATGTACCAAGGAAGCTCATTCTCCTTACCAATCACGCCGTTTGATGAATAGGCCACATAAATCGAAATCACGTCGCTACCGGAATTTTGGGAATGCTAGGGTGCGGCTCATAGTCGCTGAGCTCAAAATGCTCCATACGGAAATCATGGATATCGGTTACTTTCTTACCTTCCTCGCTCAACACCACCGTCGGGAGCCGCAACGGCTCACGTTCCAGCATTTCGGTCAAATATTCAATCTGATCCTCGTAAATATGGGCGTCAGATATGGTGTGAACGTATTCCACCGCTTCAAACCCCGTCAAATGCTCCAGCATCAATGCCAGCGCCGCATACTGAATCATGTTTGATGGCACACCAATTGGCACATCTCCCGAGCGCTGGAACATATGCAAATGCAGCTTATCATTAAATATGCGCACATGAATCCAACCGTGGCAGGGCGCAATCGTCACTTTTTGCAGTTTACCCACTCCTCGCACAATATACTGCGGTATCCATGGCGTCACAAAATGCGTTCGCATCTCCGGGAACTCATTGATTTGCTCCACCAAGTGCTTAAATTGGTCAAAACTGCCACCATCAGCCGTAGGGAAGTCATGAAAAGCCGCTCCATATGAACCGGGACCAATATCACCCGGTTCGAGACCGCGCTTTTTGGTTTTTTCCTCGCTTGTCCAAGCATCCCACCAGGTGCAACCAAATTCAGCCAATTGCTCGCGCGTCCGAGCACCATTTATAAAAGCACACAATTCTCCGATGGGCTTTTGCCAAAACGACTTTATGCTGCGGTCGGTAATGACCGGGAAACCGTTGGCCAGCTTAAAGCGCATTTGCGCCCCAATAATAGTCTTGGCCCTCGGCCCCTGGCGCGTTTCACCGAACTCACCATTCGCTAAAATGTTTTTCAATAAATCACGATATTGTGTATCTGGAACTCGTTCGCTAAAAGGTTTGTACATTAAGACCACCCTGCTTATGCTCTTGATTATATCGTATATTAATTCGTTGTTATACTGTTTGCATGGACGGAGAGCATGAACAGCACCAAGAACCACCTCAATCACCACCCGAAGCAGCTGAGTTTATTGGGCCAAGACTAGAAGATCGCTTGCCGCCAGAAGTGATGCGGCGTTTGGTTTTTGTTGAAGATTTACGCGACTTTGTTGAAAACACCCTATTCTTTGTACCAAACAGTAGGCTTAAAAACATAGAGGCGAAAGTTTTAGATCTTAACACTCCAGACGAAGAACGAATGCGTCTACTAGTAGAATGGGAAGATGAATCACAAGCAATGATTAGTGGGATTCTTAACGATCCAGCCACCGAAACAGGTAGACAATTTGCAAAAGCCAGCATTTGGCTAGCTCTTGGCGACGAAGAAAGAACCAGAGAACATCTAAATTGGGCTTTTGCTGCAGCAAGCGGCTACCAGTATGAATATGTGAGAGAAGCGGTGAACGAGATGATCGACGCTTACCGTAGCGGCGCGTTCGAAATTCCCGAAAACTGACTGCCGCAACATGCTTCGGTCTTCATGCTTCATACTCTGCAAGTTCGACCGTGAATCTAAAAACCTCCACCATTGTCATTCCCTATCGGAAGCCAAACTCCAACCATTGCCTAGTTTGGTGCTCCGGATAGGGAATCTAGCCCAGATCCTCCGGTCAAGCCGTAGGATGACAAAAAGTTTTGGAGGTTTTTAGATTCACGGTTCGAGTGTTGACTTTACGCCTCAAACCAGCTAATATCAATAGCGATCACCCAAGACAGTAGCTGCTGAGATCCTGAAACATGTTCAGGACAAGGCTTAATTTGCTACCGAGGTAACTAAATGTGGATCCTGAAACAAGTTCAGGATGACAAGAGTAACTTTGACTGTCTTCGGTATCAAATCGAAGATTTTTTATGTCATGCTGAGAGTGCTGATGCGTCCATGATTGAGCGCAAACCATGGCTCCCTCGAGCACCTCGGAACGACAACAGAAAGGAGCCCATATGGCAATTACGCGCGAAGCCAAAGAACAGGCCGTAGCTAAGCTCACAGACGAGCTAAGCCGCATCAAGCTAGCCGTTATGACTGACTATCGTGGACTCACGGT
>CAZLPY010000086.1:0-3623 GCA_964561525.1 uncultured Candidatus Saccharibacteria bacterium
TGCTTCGCCCACTTTTCTTATTTGTCATTTTGTATTTTGTCTTTGCTAACTTCCTGGGGTTGGGCGACGATATCCCGCACTATCCCGTCTATCTTTTGACAGGTATCGTGTTGTGGAACTTTTTTGCGGAAATTACTAACAACGGCGTTTCGGCAATTGTTGCCCGCGGTGACCTTATTCGTAAGCTTAACTTCCCAAAGTATGTAATTGTGCTTTCCGGTGCTTTTTCAGCGCTTATCAACCTTTTGCTTAATACAATAGTCATTGGCGTGTTTATGTATTTCAACCACGTCGATCTTGGCTGGAGTGCACTTATAGCGCCGCTGTATGTGTTGGAAATCTTTATTTTTGCACTGGCTTTAGCATTTTTCTTGGCAGCGCTATTCGTTCGCCTAAGGGATATTAACTATATCTGGGAAGTCTTTATGCAGGCGCTGTTCTATGCAGTCCCAATCATTTATCCGCTTACCAAAGTGAGCGACAAGTGGCCAGAAATTGCTAAATTGATGTTATTGAATCCTATTGCTCAAGCCATTCAGGATATTCGCTATCACGCTATCACTCCGCAAACTCAAACACTCAGCACGCTTGGTCATAGTGGTTGGGAGATTTTGGTGCCGTTTGGCATCGTGGCCGTGGCGTTTGTCGGCGCAATTAGTTACTTCAAGAAGCGCGCACCACACTTTGCGGAAGAGGTATAGTGTCTCGGAGGGGCTCTATGATTTCTGCTGCGATAAGTCTGACTAAGGTAAGCAAAGACTTTGCACTGCCTCACGAAAAGGAGAGATCGGTCAAAAGTATTTTTACCTCCGTCCTCCGCCCCCACTCCCGCACAGAACGTCAACACGCTCTCCATGACATCTCTTTTGAGGTACGTCCTGGTGAGTTCTTTGGCATTGTGGGCCGAAACGGAAGCGGTAAAAGTACCATGCTCAAAATCTTGGCAGGGATCTACCAACCAAGCAAAGGCTCCGTTTCGGTCAATGGCAAGTTAGTGCCATTCATTGAGTTAGGTGTTGGATTCAACCCAGAACTCACCGGACGTGAAAACGTCTTTCTCAATGGTGCCTTGCTTGGCTTCTCTCCAAAAGAAGTCCAAGCAATGTACCATGACATTGTTGCGTTTGCAGAGCTGGAACGCTTCATGGACCAAAAACTCAAGAACTACTCATCAGGAATGCAAGTACGACTTGCATTCTCTGTTGCCATCATGGCAGAAGCAGACATCCTCCTCATTGACGAAGTACTTGCTGTAGGAGATGCAGACTTCCAACGTAAATGCTTTGACTACTTCAAGTCACTCAAGAAGCGCAAGAAGACTGTGGTGTTTGTGAGTCATGATATGGCAGCGATCCAGCAGTACTGCGATCGGGCGGCATTAATAGATAAGAACAGGCTCGTAGACATCGGTGACCCTGCTCGTATCGCCATGCAATATAACAAGTTGTTCATGCACGACCAACAAACAGCGGCCTCAAAGCCCCGACAATCCGCGAGTGGTGAAGAACGGTGGGGCGATCAAATGGCTACTTGGGATTCAGTCGCTGTTAAGCAAAATACGGATACTGATAAGCAGCCAACGACGATTCGAGTGGAGGCACATGGCACAGCGCACCAAGCTATGGAGTATCCGATTTTTGGCTACTCCGTCAAGGATAGCGACTTTAAACAGATCACCGGCATGAATTCGGTACGTAAGCAGCGGAAAATAGATTCTCTTGCAAAGGGTCAGAAGTTTAGTATTGCATGGGAGCTGCCAAATATTTTTAATAATGGCACGTATTATGTTGATTGCACGATCGCGCATGATCAGGCAGCGATGGTTAGTGATCGTTGGCCGGATGCTGCTTCATTTACAGTTGAGCGACTCGATAATAATCCATACCCTGTATATGCCGATGCCCAACTGATTTATAATGAAACTACTTGAGGATGGTGATGAAACATTTTGTAAAGAAAACTATTAAACAAGCAGCACCACAGCTCGTTGATTCGCTGCTCCGTTTAACACGAGTTGAGCAGAAGCTGGATGAGCTGAATAGCCTGATGCAAGAGGGAATTAAGCAGGCGGGTAGTCATGACTTTCGCTTAGATAAACTGAAAGTTCTTGCGCAAGAAGTCGAGCCATACCAACCAACGTATGCTGTGGCTGGAGTTCTGGCAGAAGAGCCACGCCGTGACAGTTTGGACCGAGCGAGGGCCATCGAACTATACTTAGGCAATCCAGCGGGTTTGCGTATGCTTGATATCGGTTCGTCACTCGGGTACATGTGTTACTATTTTGCCGATCGTGCTGCGATTACTGAGGGCTGGGAGGCGCATGCTAAAAATGCTGAGGTCTCGCGCCTTGTGGGCGATATAAACGGTATTCATACAGCCATTAAAACCAAACAATTTAACGACGAGACAGTAACGACGATTCCGGTTGATCACTATGACGCAGTCTTTATCTTGAGCGTACTGCATCACATTACACACTATAATGGGCTAGAATACACTCAAAAACTGATGCAAGAGCTCATGCAGCGCGTGCCAATGGTTATTGTAGAGCTTGCCAGCCGCGACGAAGACAAGAAACTCTTTTGGAATGATGCGCAGCCCAAAGATCCTCTGGCTGTGTTTGACCTTGTGCGCGACGAGGTAGACATTAAAAAGATAGGCAGTTTTCATAATCACTTGTCTAAAAAGGCTCGTCCACTCTATGCTGTGACGCGCAAACGCGTTGTGGTTGTAAACGGCAAACGCTACAGTTATTCCGAAAAAAAGAATCAAGCTTATAGTCGATCGCCAATGGTGTTCTCGCCATCTTTGCGCCGATATTACATCTCGGAAAAATACGTCATTAAGGAGTATGATTTTGCTAATGAAACTAGTGGTGAGAACAAACGACAGATCATCGCCGAGATAGACAATCTTTTACATTTAGGGCTCGTGCACCATGTGCCGCAGTTGGTAGATTTTGAGATCACGTCAGAGCGCGCGCGACTCGTACTCGTGCGCGCACCCGGCGGGTTGCTTAGTGATTTAATTGATACCGATCAGGAAATAGTACTTAAGCCGATTATTCGTGACGTACTCAAGTCGCTCCGAGATTTACATGCGCAAGGACTGAGCCACAACGACGTTCGCAGCTGGAATATTGTCGTGCATGGTAAGACTGGCCGTTTGATTGACTACGGTTTGGTTTCGTACAAACAGACAGACGATGATATTGTCTCTGTTTTGTGGACGATTCATGCCGCTCTGACCCATGATCGTCAGGGCTACGAGCAGAATAAGCCGATGCCACCGCGTAGGCCTTTTGTTCAGGAAAAGGATTTTCTGGAGCTTTACGACGCTGTTAAGAAGGGCGAGCGTGATCCGGCCTCGCTCCTTAAGATCCTTTCTTAAAGTCGCCCCCCAAGGTTTTTGGTTTCGTTTACCCGTAAATACAGTATAATGACGGTAGAGTATTTAGTAATGAAACAAAATTCATAATGAGCCAAGGTTCCATCACCGTTAATAAAGTCGACAAGAGCTTCTTGTTGCCGCATGAACTAAACAAGACGCTTAAGAGTACGTTAGTGAGCGTCCTCCGCCCCCACTCCCGCACAGAACGTCAACACGCTCTCCATGACATCTCT
>CAZLPY010000087.1:0-3590 GCA_964561525.1 uncultured Candidatus Saccharibacteria bacterium
CCCGGGGTACGGCTGTCCCTAGGGTGCCGCTCCGGTCCTTGCCAGCCTTGGCGTCTACTTGCCACTCGAGCGTCTTAGTGTCAGCGGTTTCGGTGATTTTTGCATCGGTGTTTGAAATTTCAAAGCTGGCCGGAACGGTTTCGGTAACAGTGTAGCTCTGGTCAATTTTGGGTTGGAAGTTTAAGTGGTAATCGTAGGTGGCGGGTGGATAGGTACGAGTAGCGCCATCACGCTGAAGATAGAATGGTTCGTTGGCTTTGACGGCGAAGTGATCGTGGAGGGTACGCGTGCCGGAGCCCATACGGGCGGTCATCGTCACCGCATAATCACCTGGTACATTCGTTTGATAATGGGCTAAGTAATCGGGTTCGCTGGTCTCAGCGTAGACAAAACAAGCGTCGTTGACCAGAATTGTCCCATCGTCAGTGGAGAGGGTGGTTTTGCGACCGTTTGGAGAGGTAATTTCGAGCTTGACTGCAGCCTCGCAGATCATCTTACCGCGGTCGTCCAACACCGCCATCGCTAGCTTGGCGTTCCCGCCGACAGGATAAATGGCGTAATCGGGGTTAAAGGCCAGTACGCCCCAGGCGACGGTTTGCTCGGTGGTCAGCGCACCAGTTTGCGAATCTTTGGCCAGGACTTTATACAAGCCCGCACGGGTATGACCATCTTTTGGCTTGATGGTGGCAGTATCCCCAGATTGCTCAAGTCTAGAATCATCTTTAAACTTGGCTGCATTGATACCATCATCTTGCGGTAGCGTCTCTAATGTAACTGGCCGATCATCGGATAGTTTAATCTCCGCGTTAGAATAAGCAGGAGTAACCTCGTAGCTGCCGCGAAAATATGGATCGTCGTGAGCAAAGTTTTCTTTAAGCTCAGACAGTTTTTTGTAGTGGGGATTAGTCGGTTGTTCGGTCTGATCGCCTGAAAGGTTTTTGAGCAAATCCGCTTTTGAGGTGGTGGAGAGGGCCAATTGGCGATTTGACGCGGCGCTCCCTTGACTAATGATGGTATTTCCAGCACGAGTTGGGAGGGACGACACAAAGAAAGCCATCACGCCGAGAGCCAAAGCAAACCACAACACAGCGCTGCCCCTGCGACGCAACTGTGGATCGTGGACTAACTGCACAGCGCGTAGTGTGGCGCGCTGATATACTCCGTCAAGGTGTTTCAATGAGCCAAGCCCTCCTTGGTTTTGATCTCATTTAATCATAACAAATCCCCCTACCGAAGCAAGCAGTTTTTAAAAGGTCAGACCTTTAAAAGGTCTGACCTTTTTGGTATGGTTAAGCCATGCCATCGAAAAACATCATTAAAACATATAGTGAAAATAGTTATTACCATGTATACAACCGCGGTGTGGAAAAACGCACTATCTTTACTAGTGCCAAGGATTATAATGTTTTCTTGAACTATTTAGCTGAATACCTCATACCACCAACGGTCGATGAAGCAACACCAGGCCTGATCTACTATAATCGTAAATCCTATTCTGATTCGATATCTATTCAGGCATTTGTGTTGATGCCAAATCATTTCCATCTACTGCTGCATCAGACCGACTTAAAAGCCATGTCCCAATTTTTACAGTCTCTTTGTACCCGCTACAGTATGTATTTTAATCGACAACAGAACCGAGTGGGGAGCTTGTTTCAGGGGCGATATAAAGCGGTGTTGGTCAACTCGAATGAGCAATTATTGCATGTGAGCCGCTACGTCCATTGCAATCCCTTAACCCTTGGATATGTACCAAATTTACTCTCGGAGTATCAGTACTCTAGTTACCCAGTCTATATCAATCACAAGCCAATTTCATGGATAAAACACGAGAGCATCCGCGACATTTTAACAGAGGGACAGGATATAGGCACAGCCGAGAAAGCCCAGCAGTATAAAGCCTTTGTCGAACTGTTTGCTGAACAAAATGTAATTGATCAAGAGGCGGAGTTAATTTAAAAGGTCAGACCTTTTAAAGGTCTGACCTTTTAATTATTTGACGATGATAGTGCCACGGTCGGCAGGCGTTTTTTCGTTATGGAAAAAGTAGGTGCCGGGTTTATCAAATTGAAAGCCGTAGCTTTGACCATTACCCCACGCCTGACCGGAGTTAAACTGACGAACATACTGATTTTCCGGCTTTGGATCGGAGGCGATCCACATCTCCGCATCCATTTTATCGGTAAAAATGACCGAATCACCTTTGTTGATGGTTAAGGGACGCGGGATAAAACAATGTTGAATATAGAGCACCTGGTTTTTTTCGAGTGATGGCTTATAGTCATTCTCTAGTTTGGTACAGGCCGAGATAGTTGATTTTTCTTTGAAGTGTCGCGCCACCGCAAACCCAACCGCAATAGCAATTGCCGCAAAAACCACTACCCATATAATTCGTCGTTTTTTCATTTCCATTAGTATAACACTTCGCCAATACAGATGAAAAGAATTGGTCTAATAGCTAGACGTTTTTGCAAAACCGTGCCTACAACAGAATCGTCTCCCTATGGAATGGTGGGGTAGAACATCAGCAAGTCGTATGAGCGATTTTGGTTTGTATCAAAATGATAATACTGGTCACGCATGTTTGCGAGAGTGGGATCGTTCGATTGAACCATAGTAAGAGTACTCTGCATTAAATTTTCCATGCCATCATCGTACCGCGACAAAAATCCGTACCCACCGGTGGGAATAGATTTTGACAGCTGCGACGGACCGATGCCAGCGTCATTTTGGTCATGATAGGCCACACGGTACCAACCGTTGGTTTGGCCATCGATCCAGTTCGTATACAACGGTGTGGCGGTGTTGTGACCAATCAGCACCCCATTCACAATTTGATTACTCACTTGGGTTAAGATTGCACTGGAAAATGGAATGCCCGTTTCAGCGCTCGTGTGATTAAAGCTAAGCATGGCTGAAAGGAAGGCGCGAAAATGACTGATGTCCCATCCGGGGCCAGCACTGGCCGTAATGCATTGACTGTCTGATGGCTGAGTGTCAGAGTATCCGGCACATGCGTTATCGGGGTGAGTTAACCAAAAATTACGATCGATTTCGAGGCCGTTTAGGGGGTGGCCGCTAACGTCACTCAGTTTCGTGGCGGTTGTACGTTGCTTCAACAGACGAATGGCAATGCGAACATATTGGTCGTAATGGGCGCGCTGTCTTAAGGAAATGGGGACGCTGTTCGGATTGGAATGGTTCATCGCCATCATTTCGGCAGCAATACCACCGATCCAGTAGTCATCGACCACTAATCCGTACGCGTAGCCATCGCTCGGTTGTTTATTTAACCGTGTAGTGAGCGAATTTAAATGTGATTGGCAGGTGATCAGACGGCAGCCATGAACGCCACTAATCCAGCGGTCCAGACTATCAGTCAAAATCGGGGTATAGCTTGACACAAACTGCTGCTCAGCTGCGGTTATTGCATCGGACGTTTGGTTCAAAATAGTAGATTCGGTTAAGGCAATGAGATAGAGATACTGCGAGCTCACCAGTGTGACTTCTTGATTTCGATGGGTAGCGTAGTTCGCGCAGCTCACATCGGCACATACCCATTCAGCGTGCCCGTTGCCCGTATGTAGATA
>CAZLPY010000088.1:0-3574 GCA_964561525.1 uncultured Candidatus Saccharibacteria bacterium
ATGTCGGCCTGGCTAGCGCTAGCGTTAAAGTAAGCAATATTATCCCGAACGCTACGATGAAACAACAACGGCTCTTGCGGAACGTAGGCAATATTTTGACGCAGGATCGCTTGCTTTACTTCCCGCAGATCAACGCCATCAATCTTGATTGATCCCTCGTCCACTTCGTCAAACCGCATCAAAAGGCTGGCTAGAGTACTTTTACCCATGCCAGATAACCCCACCACGCCAACTCTTTCTCCGCCTGCTATATCCAAACAAAATCCGTCAAACACATTGATCCGCTTCCGGCCTTTGGAAGGCGATTGGTAGCTAAAACTGACGTTATCGATACGAATAGCGCCTTCGGTGATCTTGAGCTCAACCGGTTCGGGCGGGTCCAAAATCTCCTCGTGATCGGAGTTTAAATACTGCAGAGTGGGGTAAAGCTTGGTAATGAGGTCGTCGTGCCGTTGAATCAGATCAGGAAGGTCGGCCACGCTGCGGATGATTTGTAGCATGTACGTTACCGTCAGGACGATAAGACCGATGGCGGCTGGACTGGATGCAGACCGCGAAATAATAAGATAGAAAGCCGCCGCCACTCCCAGGGCAGTTATCAAACTTCTAGGTAATTCCAACAAGGTGGTGGTTTTACGCATTAACCGAAAAGCCATGGTTTCTTCTATGGCGATGGTTTCGATTCTTTGGAATTGGTCTTGGCCACCCGACTTAAGTGCGACTATATTGGTTACGTCATCAGCTAGTTCCCCGGTCAGTTTTCGGTATACCTCATTTGTAATGTTGCGATATTTGTTGGCCCTGGCTGAGCTCCAGGACACATAAACAAATTGGACCAATACAATTACTAATGCAATCAAACCCAGTCGCCAATTGGCCAGCAGCAGTACTGCTACCGGCGCCAGCAGAGTTACTAGCGTACTTAAGACATTAACGCGAAAAAATCGCACCAAAACAATTGCTGCATCCAGGTACTGGCGAAAGGCACTGGCTAGATAACCGGTTTGGTTGTCGCGGTAGAAGGACATATCCTTCCCAGTTAGCTTCGAATAATACTCTAACAACAATCTGCGATACTCCACATTCTCTGAGTAAAAAGCCACCAAGTCACCAATCGAACCGGCAGTTACTCCAACACAAAAGAGTATTAAGAAATACACAATATTGCGTTTAGCCGCTGCAATGTCTCCGCCCGCCACTTTGGCCACCGCCTGCGCCATAAATATGGCGCTAAAAACTCGCAAACACAGAGAGCGTAGCAACTCAGTAGCAACGCCAAGCCAGGGGCCAAGTCGACGGCCGTAGGTATGGATCAGGTGCCGATAGACTGCTCTATTCATACAGTAAATACATCATAATAATGGCTCATTATAGCATCGTCCGAGGACCAGGACGAAAAAAGGTCTGATCTTTTTTGGAAAAAGATCAGACCTTTTTTCGTAGCGCTTCACGGATTTACCGTAAAATCACCGGCCGTCTCTTCGTGTAAATGGTCGTGGAACTGGTACGTGCCGGTCGCAGAAAGCGTTATCGTTTTGTTTAGTCCCTTTTGAATCACCAGCTCAGTCTCCCCGGCATAGGCTTGGTGCTGGAGGTGAGGCCCGAACGCGATGTCTCGTATTGGGCTATCAACGTTAATAAATGTTAAAGTATCGCACTGGCGTGCCGCCGTATGCACAGGACTTGCCTGACCGTTTTTGATAGTGACGGCATGATTGGAGCCAATCACTTGGCAGGCGCCGGTTTGCTGTCCACCTATCTGGTAAATACCCTCATCATTTGTGAGCTTGTTCACCTGATCTCCCGGCAGCAGCATGTTGTAATGGAGGTTGTTTATGATCACGATAGAGCCGCTTACTACAACTAGCACTATCCCGATCGTCGCTACAAAAAAGAATAAGTTCCAGTTGGGTTTTGGTCCCCGCCCCAAATGCAGGAAGAAGGTTACTTGGACAATCATTTGCAGCACAGCAAACCCCATAATCGTTACGAGCAGCGTCGTTCCCGAGATAGTCTTCTTGACTACCAGGGAGTAGGGGATAAGACTAAACGCCAAGGACAATATAAATCCAATGACATAAGCCCCCATATTTCCGTGCTCGTGCTTCACCTCAACTTCCCCGTCCAAAGATTGCTTATTCATACAAAGGCCCTCAAGTACACGATGGTGAAAATAAAGATCCACACGATATCTAAGAAATGCCAAAACAAGCTCAACATTGTCAGCTTCCTCACTATGCTATCAGTAAGTCCGCGCTTAACCGCATATACCATAACAATTGCCATCCATAGCAGCCCAGAAATAATATGCAGCCCATGCGTCCCCAGTAGCACAAAAAACGACGACAGAAAAGCGTTGCTCCCCCAAGTGTGACCATCGCGGATAAGTGAGGTGAATTCCCGAAGTTCCAAACCGAGGAAGCTCAGACCCAGCGCAAATGTAATAGCAAGCCATACAAGCGCTTGGAGTTTGTTACGCTGTCTCGCGGCTATCATGGCTACGCCGCAGGTAAAACTGCTGGTAAGGAGAATGACGGTTTCGGCCAGTGCCAGCGGGAGAATAAACAGTTGGCGCCCCGATTGGCTACCAACCATGCGATCGTGCAATACCGCATATACTGCAAATAGCACCGCAAACATCAAAAGATCGGTCATTAGATACACCCAGAACCCAAACATTGCTCGCTCGTCGGCGGCAGCCTCGTGATCTTCTTGGGCGCGCGTCTCGCGATTCGTTACCATGTACGCCACCTCTTGTTCCGAATTACGTCTAGTACGAAAGCCATTACGCTCTTGATGAGCTGCCACACGCCCATATCTTCGTCGGCGTCGTTATCCCCGGATCTACCGGCATCCTTGATTTTCTGTATCCTGGTCTCTTCGAGTTTCTGCACCTCGGCCGCTGAGACAATATACTCAGTATCCTCGTTGAACGCCCGCATCACAAACACCACAAGCATACCGACCAGCGACACGATAGCGAGCCAGATAATATCCCAAACAAAGGCAAAGCCCATCAGGAAGGCAAAGCCAGCAATGTAGATGCCTGCCGCGGTACTGCGGGGCATATGGATGTCCTCGTAGGCAGGTTTTGGGATTGCCTGACGTTTCATTTCCCAAAAGGCATCACGAGTTTCCACTTGCGGAATGACGGCAAAATTGTAAAACGGCGCCGGCGAGGGGACCGACCATTCCAAGGACCGACCATTCCACGGGTCCCCAGTGGTATCACGCAACCGATTCTTTTGGATAATACTGGCCAAAATCTGCGCCAGCTGCAAAGCCACCCCCACTGCAATCACCAAACCGCCAATAAGCATAATAATAAACAATGGCTGCCACCCCGTGGAGGCATCGTAATGGTCAAGCCTCCTGGTGGCTCCCATTAGTCCTAGCACATACATTGGAATAAATGACATACAAAACCCGACTATCCAAAACCAAAAGGCATATCGGCCTATCCGCTCATTCAGCCTGAGGCCCGTAATCTTGGGAAACCAGTAATTGATGCCGCAAAAAATGCCAAAAAGCACACCGCCAATCACCATAGAATGAAAATGCGCCACCAGGAACA
>CAZLPY010000089.1:0-3491 GCA_964561525.1 uncultured Candidatus Saccharibacteria bacterium
TGTACAAACAATTCGGGTTGTTTTGGGAGACCCTTGCTACGGTGAGCTACCCGGGCGCACAAGGTTTTGCGACGATGCAGCGCTTGATGCAGGGTTTGCGGCATAATCCGCCGCGTGAGCTAGCCGGTGAGACAGTACACAGCGTTATTGACCGGAAAACCGGTAGTGAAGTGGCCATAGCATCCGGAAAAGTCATTTCTACCACTAATGCAACCAAGGGTGACGTGCTCATATTTAATCTCAACGAAGATCATCACAACCGCCTAACGGTGCGACCTTCCGGCACTGAGCCGAAACTAAAAATATACGTTCAGCTTTTCGAACCAGTCTTGGAAAACGCTACTGACCTTGAATTAACGCAGCATAAAGATCGTATTATGAAGCGAGCTGCCGATCTTAATGCTGCGCTTAGTAGCTATTTTGTCAGCTTGGTCTGAGTAAAGAAAAATGACTGGCGGGTCATGCCTGCCAGTCAAATTGGCTCGAGCGGGGGGAACTTGAGCCTGCAGCCTTAATTCCTTTTGATGCAAGTCGTCTTGGCTGCTCTGGATATTGAGCTAGTGCCTCACCATACGGCTTTGTTTTGAGCCAACATCGGCCCGACCAAGGTGGTGTTAACGGAGACTGTTTGAGTGCATCCACTCATAGCTGCTCGTGCTCATCTCGAGTAGCGCCCCTACGTCTGTAAACGACGTGGCCGCCAATTCGACGCGCCCCTTGGTTTTGCGGAATTATCCGCGGTACTACCGGGTTTATAATCCGGCACTAGTAGTATATCATATACCATCGTCATGTCGTTTTGATTGTCTAAGAGGCCATTTCGTGGTATGGTGTGGCGGTTATATGAGGAAGTAATGATGGAATCAGACGAGCACATAGTTCTCCGCATTCGGCCGCACGCCTTAAAACCATTACAGGCTATCGTGTGGCTAGCGTTGGCTCTTGTGCTACCGTTGTGGTGGATTGGAGCGGTCTACTCCACCTCATTTTATCAATCCTTAAATCCGTTACTCGTTGGCATGGTGCTTGGGTTGTATGCAATAGTAGTGATCGGAATGTTTGCTGGCGCTGCTGCCAACTGGTTTGGCAGTCAAGCCTATGTGACTAACCGCCGCATTGTGCTTACGCGGCAGCACATGCGTAGGCAAACGATGTGGTCGCTCAATTTAGCTAGCATTGACAAAGCAAAAGTGACCTATACATCGCGAATGGCACGACTGTTTCATATCGGTAACGTGCAGTTCACCTTTGCCGATCAAGCAATTTCACTTCAAGCAATTAACCATCCCGAGCAATTAGTTTCGGATATTGTGGCTTTACACGAGGGGTTGCAGGGTACTGTGCCGATTGCTACGCTTGAGCAAATTGTCAAAGCAACACCTGTTCCAGCCGTGCAGACGGAAGCAGTAACGCATATCACCGAGCCAGAACCCGGCTTGATTACGGTAGCTGAAATACCAGTTGCAGAAGTGCCCGCAGATGCATGGCGTGTGCCGGCGATAATCGATCAGCCACCTGTATTCTCTACTTCGATGCCGATAGAGCTGCACGAAGGTGAAGCAGTATATTTCTAAATGACTAATTCCTAATTTCTAATGCCTAATGAATTATTTAATGAAAAATAACAAATTGGGCATTTCAGCATTGAATCATTATTTAGTAATTAGCCATTAGATATTTGTCATTATTCTTATGAACATTGAACTCTTCAACTACAATTTACCTCTAGAGCGGATCGCTCAGGCACCGGTGCGGCCAAGGGAGCGGGCTAAAATGCTCTATTACGATAAGGATCGTGACGTCATACGGGATCATCGGGTAGGTGATGTGCCATTGCTTTTGCAAGCCGGAGATCTACTCGTTTTTAACGTTAGCCGTGTTCGAGCAGCGCGAGTATATGGAACACGTAATGGATTCGGCAAGCTCACCACTGGCATGGAGCATGCATCACACGAGGCAGAATTTTTAATTCTCAAACCGCTTAATGAAAACGGGTTGTTTGAATGTTTGATTCGGGGGAAAAAGATTGAGATTGGAGAGAAGATTATGATCAATAGTCATTCTGGCGCACCGCTTAAGTCTACAATCATGTCGAATGTTCCTGGGCATGGCCAGCATGATAATCAAATAATGATCGAGGTGGTGAACCATCAGTCAGGTGAAACCGGTTTATTTACCATTCAGGTTAAGGGTATGAATTCAGCAGAGTTTCTGGTGGTCTGTGAGCAAATTGGTGAATTACCCCTGCCCCCATACATCAACAATCCGCAACTTTTAGGTCATGAACAAGAGTTGTATCAACCAATTTTGGCTCGAGAATTGGGCAGTGTGGCTGCGCCAACTGCTGGTTTGCATTTTTCACAAAAGTTATTGGATGAATTAACGATGAAAGGGATCAAAACCGCAGAGGTTATCCTGCACGTTGGCCTTGGTACCTTTTTGCCCGTAAAAGTGCAGGATACGGATGATCACATCATGCACGCTGAGCAGTTTGAGATCTCGCCAGAGCTGGTGCAAAAAATAAAACAGACAAAAGTGAATGGTGGCCGCGTGATTGCTGTAGGCACCACCGTGGCACGGGCATTAGAATCAGCCGTTATTGGAGATAATGTCGATCTTTATCACGGAGAAACCTCGCTTTTTATTCAACCAGGATTTAGGTTTGAGGTAATTGACGGATTACTAACCAATTTTCACTTACCAAAATCAACGCTTCTAATGATGGTCAGTGCTTTTATCGGTCGTGAAAAGTTATTTGAACTTTATGACCATGCGCTCGCCTCAAATTACCGCTTCCTGTCCTTCGGCGACTGTATGTTAATCTTATAAATTGTAGGATAAAATTACATTATGAAACCAACAATTCAATCTCAAATTATTTTTGCCTCCGTGCTACTAGTTCTCCCATTACTTTCGATACTGTATGTCTATGCGAAACCTGGTAGGGATGGGATAGCTGAGGGAGTTGGCTTGATAGGATCGTTGATGATGGGGGTGTTGTGTTGGCCACTTGCAGCTTACTTTTTTCATGACCTATCAACATCAAGTAAGAATTTGATTTATAGGATTGGGTTTTGGCTTTCGTTAACGTTTGTCGCTGCAACGTTCATATTCTTCTTTATGTTGGATCACTAGTATTATTGCGATTGCATGCTCCTTTTGTAAATAGTTGACAGAAGTAGCGACTCAGCTAGAGTAAATATATGAAAAAATCATACCAATGGGGGCTTGGTGCTCTTGTTGGTATTTTTATTTTGATCTCCTCTGTTAGTCATGCTAGTGCTGCCTGGCCGCTTAATACGCCGGAGCGGCAATGGAATCCGATGTGGGCTGGTACTAATCTGGTATGGAACGACGATCGCTTGGGGTCGGTTGATATATTTATTCGTGGCGTCGATGGGTCAATCAAACCACTCGTTTCGTCACCCGACGACGAAGTGCTGGTGGCTGCCTCTGATGCGATCGTTGTCTACGTGGATCAAAGCAGTAGT
>CAZLPY010000090.1:0-3383 GCA_964561525.1 uncultured Candidatus Saccharibacteria bacterium
GTTTGAGGCAATGCGCATTTCACGGTCTTTGTTGGTCAAACGATCCAAACAATCAACAATTTCAGTGCGCACGTCCGTCTCATCTAACAGTTCATGACTGCGCAGGGTTTCAAGAATAATTGCGTTTAGCCGAGTTTGCCACTGCGCAGGCATCTTTTGCATCACCCGCTCGACCGATTGTTTATCACTGACCGTCTGTTTGATATCGTCATACACTGATTGCAAACCTTTGTTATCAAACTGCAACGGTGGCAGCTCTGGAGCAAGCGCAGGATAGGCCAACAGCAGCCCGATGCACTGTCGCTCTAAATCAGGGGCTTCTTCATGGGCTTCCTTAGGCACTGCATTCGAGATTTCAACCTGCTTTGTTCCGTGGCTGGCGTCATGCATTACCGCGTTTTCCGAAATACCAAGGCGGGTTGCGATAACCCGGGCGTACTCTGCCTGTTCTACCGCATTTTTGACGACCCGAAGTAGTGGAAACAGTGATTGGGTAATTGTTTTTTTACGTAAGGGAGTCAACGGAGCCGGATCGGCCAAGGCAACGTCCAAAAAGTACTCGATCGCTGTGCGGGGCGCACCAATGGCGCTGCGCCACAACTCCGTATCATAGCGAATGCACTCATCCGGATCCTTACCGTACGGAATGCGAATGAGTAGTGGATTCATCTCGATCGAAAAGGCCAGTTCGCTGGCCGACCGAGCTGCCTTTTGCCCAGCCACGTCACTATCAAAGGCAAATACCACAGTGTCGCTGTAGCGCTTGAGCAACCGTAAATAGTCGATTGTGACCGCTGTGCCAGAAGTAGCAACCGTATTAGTAAAGCCAAATTGATGAGCGGTTAGACAATCCATTTGCCCCTCCACTACTACTGCAGCACCAGCCTTTTTTATCGCTTCACGAGCATGACTTAAGGCATAGACCGCTTCACTTTTTTTAAACACCAAGGATTCACTCGAATTTAAATACTTCGGCTCGGCCTCTTCAGTTAAAGCGCGCCCGGTAAAGCCGATAATTTTGCCACTAGCCTCATCGATCGGAAACATTAAACGCCCGCGAAACCGATCGTACTGACCGCCACTTTTTTGCACTGATAAGCCCGACTTCCACGCCAAATCCTTAACCAGATTTTTCTTCATTAATAGTGATTCCACGGTGTGCCAAGCGTTCGGTGCAAAGCCCAAGCGAAATTGCTGCACGATTTTCTCGGAGATGCCACGTTTTTTGATATATTCCCGGGCTGCCGCAGCACTTGGGTGATGCAGCAACAATTCGTGAAACAGCCGCGTGGCTAGCTCCAATACCTCCAAAATACCGACTTTTTCCGACCGTTTTGCCCGTGTCCCGGCAGTCTCCGGTTGCAGCTCTACTCCAGCTCGCGCAGCTAACTTTTCTAGTGCTTCTTTAAAATCTAAACTGTCAATTTTTTGCACAAACGCAATCACGTCACCACCCTCACTACAGCCAAAACAGTGCCAGCTTTGCCGCTCTGCTGAGACGGTGAATGAGGGCGTTCGCTCACTATGAAACGGGCAGAGCGCCTTGTAGGTCACACCACTTTTTTTGAGCGTTAAGTACTCGCCAATGATTTGGACGATATCTAATCGCTTTTTGATTTCATCTACATCTGCCATATTGACCTTCGCAAATTAGTGCTACGAGGCTTCAGCTCTAAGCACTGTAGTGACACGAGTCTATCATAAAATTTGATTGTAGATAGAGTATCAACGAGAAAAGCGGGTCAACCAACGCAGTTTCCAAGCTAATCCTACCAGCAATGCTATCAGAGCGGCGATACTGCCAGCGAGAATGAGGTAGTTAGTGCGGAGTGGTTGTGGTGCCGATTGTGAAATTGGAGCAGACGTGGCAGGAGTAGTTTTTGCTTGAGCTACTGGAGTCGCCACTGCCACAAAGGTCATGGTAACAGAGCCTAAATCAACATCGCCAACCTTAACTTGAGCAGAGCGTTCACCCGACTCTTTAGAAGAGATTTTGGTGATCCACTCATTGCCAATTAATACCGGATCAGTAATATCAGTGGAGCCACCACTCATTAGTACTGATGGTTTTTGATCAGTAATAATTTTATCATCAGCGGTCTTAACGGTGATCACCAGTTGATAGGTTGAGGTGCCATCCGCTGGTACATCCTTGCCGTCAAGTCGAATTGAAGACTTTGATTTATCAGCGACCAGCTTGGGCGGTGCCGGTGCACTAACCGTAGTGGCCGTGCTCTTCTTTTTGGTGGTAGTGCTGCTCGAACTACTCGATGTGGATGATGAAGTCGTACCGGATGAGCTGGTCGCGACCGGAGTGCCGCTACAATCTACGTTACTCGCAAACTGAACGTCTTCCCGAAACTGGCGGCTCGCCCCACATAACGTTGCGGTATCACTCCCGCTGGCCTTCCACCAAGCAATAGTTGAGCCAAACTGATACGCATACAAATCAGCACTGCCGGTAATGGCAATGATTTCATCTACCCTCCCCTCTGCGCTAGCCGCTCCACCCTGGTGATCGATTACAATTGAATTAAATGAGATCGGAAAATCGATTTTGCCATCGCCCCCGAAGCTCACAAATGCGGTGTCAGTACCGATGGTAAACTGCTTGTAGCTCCAGCCGCTCGCAATAGAGCCTAAATCGGTCTGAAAGGTCTCCCCGTTTTTGTCCTTAAACCGAAATTTCCACACGTTTTTAGTGTCATCACCGTAAATCCAGGCGGCCAGCGCCGTTGGGGTACCGGAGATGGCCATGTCTTTTTCCACCAGCGCATAGGCCGAGTCTGCGCTAAAATTGTAGGCTATTTTCATGCCGCTGCCTGAGTATCCATCGGTGCTTGATAATGTGACGGCGGCATTGGATGATCCATCTGTTTTCCAGCCTGAGACACTATCGAAGTTGTCGAGTGTCGTTTTTTGCTGTGGCGTGAGTTTGGTGCCTATGCCAGCACCGCCAAGCTGATCGATAGCACCTTTGACCGTACCGTAGGCCGTTTTCTCGGCCAAACTGCTTGTCAGCAGTCCATAGCTATCGCTTCCCCCATCGTAAAGGTGATAGATAAAAATGCGCTGCAATGCGCTTACACTACGCAACATCACCAGGGACCGCGCCAGCCAATTGGCTTGGGTTTCGGCTCCAACCACCCCCGACTGATACCCCATTTCGGTAATCCAAATCTTTTTGCCGCCGCCGTTTTTATTAATGTCACCCGCCACCCGGCTTAGCTCACCCACTAAATCACCGCCGCCAAAATTCACTTTTTCCGGATTGCCGTCATGGTACACATGCAGACCCACTACATCAAAATACCCCCAGCCACCAGCCACTTTAATGCCATCCCAAAAATCGGTGGCTTGCTGCCGTGAAGTAACTCCCGAAG
>CAZLPY010000091.1:0-3382 GCA_964561525.1 uncultured Candidatus Saccharibacteria bacterium
GTTTCAAAACACTAGCCATTGCGTTCCCGGTTCTTCTCCTTGCTATATACTTCTACTCGCAATCCAGTTCAAGAGCTTGCTTCAGCCACTGTTAATTTTCATGGCCTTACCGTTCAGTCTGTTTGGCATAACGCTCGGGCTATTCCTGACCGGTAATCCCTTTAGTTTCTTCGCGATGCTTGGATTCTTCGCACTAATCGGTCTGAGTATCAAAAATACTATTTTGCTCACTGACTATGCGAACCAGTCCCGTCGGGCAGGGATGGGAGCAGTCGATGCCGCTCATGAGGCATTGGCCGAACGATTTCGTCCACTTATCGCAACGAGCCTTACGGCTGTGTTCTCACTCATCCCATTAGCGCTAACGAGCCCGTTCTGGGAAGGCTTGGCAGTAGTACTTATTTTTGGTCTGCTCTCCAGTACATTCCTCGTCGTCACCGTGTTCCCATACTACTATCTCGGTGCAGAATATTTACGAAGGCGATTTAGCCGAAAAACAATTTTGCTCTGGCTCATCGCAAGTGCGGCGCTGATATTCCTTCTGGTAAGCGCTGGGTTCGGCACATTGACGCTGCTCGCCCCTGTAGTAGCAGGAATCATCCTATACTTATTCAAACGACGTCAGCTTATATAAGTGAGCTAGTCGTGGTGATATTTTCCACCGTTTAAGATATTTATACTCCGGTAAAGTTGTTCAACTAAAATTAACCGAACAAGTTGATGCGGGAATACCAGTTTCGAAAGACTCAGAATTACTCGACTACGCTCTCGGACTGATTCATCAACGCCGTACGGACCGCCAATCACAATGACAAGTCGTTTGATCGACATATTCATAGCCGACTCTATCTTCTGTGAAAGCTGGTGATTATCAATCAATGTTCCATTTTCATCAAGCAACCACACCAAATCGTCATCTTTTAAACGCTTAAGAATGGATATCGATTCCTGATGTTTGTCGCTGACAGCAATATACTCGAAATTGAAATTTAGGAGGGGCTTGAGCCTTTTTTCGTATACCGCTATTGCTGGTTCAAAAGAGGGGCTATGCTTTTTGCCGACCGTCAGGCAAATAACTTTCATCAGTAGGTGCGGAGGGCTTCGATAGGGTCTTTACGTGATGCCTGAAGGGCGGGGATGAAGCCGAAAACAATACCGACTGCCGTTGCTGCCAGGGCAGAAGCAACGACGATCTGCCAAGTCATAACCGGCTCGAAGTTAGTAAAAATTCGGAACAACAGATTGATGATTCCCGAAATGAATATACCGATGCATGCTCCCCAGACCGACATGACCACTGCTTCGATGAGAAACTGGCTCTGAATTTGATGGTTAGTGGCACCGACCGCCTTGCGCACTCCAATCTCCCGGGTTCGCTCGGTCACCGCTACCAGCATCACATTCATGATCCCGATCCCGCCGACCACCAGCGCCACGACAGCCATTATGGTGACGGTATTGGTAATGGTTTTTAACAGATTATCAGCCACAGAAACCATTTCATCCTGACGGAGCACAGTAAAGTCTTCTTCTCCGGCATGATTTGTTTTTAGACCCTCCGTCAACCCACTTATTGTCGAGTTGATTGCAGCCGGGTTTTTGTCCTTTGGCCGGACCAACATTTCGTACATTGTCAGATCACTGCCAGTAACAAGTTTACCGGCTTCAAATGGAATGAACACCCCGTTATTAAAATCAGCTTCCGGGCTGAGCGGGTTACCATCGAACCGCTCAAAAACACCGCTGACAACAAAATCCTGACCACGAATTTGCATCGATTTGCCAATCGGCACATTTTCCTGGAATAACTTTTCGGCGACGCCGCTACCTATAATCGCAACCTTGCGGTCCTTAATTCCTTCCTTGAAGAAGTTGCCATACTCGATTTTTTGCCCAATTACATTCGGCATCATGTCTGAGGTAGCCATAACAAACCCTTCATCAAGTTTTCTGTCCCCGATCGAGGGTTGACCATTTATAATGCTAAACGGAACAACCGTTTCTACTGCCGGATTAGCTTTGACTGTCTGGAGGTCTTTTTCGGTTATTGTCGATGCGGTCAAAAATGACAGAAAATTAAATCCTACTATCTTGTTTTCTGCGTCGCGCTTTACGAGTTTGCCAGGTCGAATCGTCACTAAGTCACTGCCAACATTCCGCGTTTGGCCAGAAATCTGGTGCTTAACGCCTTCACCTAGGCTTACTATTGTGATCACACCGCTCACGCCGATAATTACTCCGAGCATCGTTAGAAAGCTGCGAAAACGGGCAGAGCGGATGGAGGCCAGCGCCATTTTGAAGTTTTCCGAGAACATTATTTCTTTGCCCTTCGTGGTTTTGGTTTGGCGGCAATGCGAGGTTTGGCTTTCTTGGCACGAGGTTTGCGCTTGCGGGGTTTATCATCATCCGCCTTCGGAATAGCGCCAATGAGAGCGGAGACGCCGGCCAAATCCTCTTCTTCTTCATCAGGCTTCACAAAAACAACGGTTTGTTCAGCACTTTTTGCAACCTCACCCACCCTTGTTTTTTCATCACGGACGATTGTACCGTCATACATATACAGAACCCTCGTAGCATACCTAGTTAGCTCCGGATTATGCGTCACCATCAGTATGGTATTACCCATTCTGTGTACTTCATTGAGCAGTTCCATGACCAGCCGAGATGATGCGCTGTCAAGGTTTCCGGTCGGTTCATCGGCAATCAGAATTTTTGGCTCATTGATGAGCGCCCGGGCTATGGTTACCCGCTGAACCTGGCCACCACTCAGCTGATGGGGCAGATAGTATGCCCGGCTACTCAGACCAACTCGTTCTAGCATGTCATGCGCCAATTTGTTGCGTCGACCGGGTCGGCGGCCCTTGTATGCAAGTGGTAAAGCAACATTTTCTAACGCATTCAGCTTGCTTATAAGACTGGATGATTGGAACACGAAGCCAATTTTGTCTCTACGGGCTTTCGCTCTGCCATTGGAACGAAGTCGCTCGACGGATCTCCCGTCCAAACGATACGCGCCGTGCGTTGGGCGATCAAGCATGCCGATAATGTTGAGAAGGGTTGATTTGCCGGAGCCGCTGGGACCCATAATGGCGACGAACTCTCCTTTTTCGATACTCAAACCAACTTCCTCGAGCGCCACGGTTGTGGCATCGCCGAAGCCGTACAGTTTACTGACGTCTTTTAACTCAATGATAGGCATTTGTATCTATTCTACGCTGTATGGCTCATCAGTAACAAGCCACCAGTGTAGTAATTTTTGCACGTATATGTTGAAACTCATCATTTTGAAATGGTCGGTCTTCATTTTAATGGTAGAATCATTACCTGTGGAGGGGTCGCCTAGTGGCCTATGGCGCACGCTTGGAAAGCGTGTTGGGCGCAA
>CAZLPY010000092.1:0-3249 GCA_964561525.1 uncultured Candidatus Saccharibacteria bacterium
GGGCTACATCGTGACCAAAAAACCGAAACGATGCATACACTGAACCCGGTACCTTTCATTTTTGTCGCTTCGGATCAACATGACAAAAACTTGAGCGCCAGCTCAAGCGTTACCAACTTGCTGTCCGACATTATGCAGTCCGAGCATACCTTAGCCGATGTGGCTCCCACTATTCTTAGCGTGATGGGGCTGCCGGTGCCGCCTGAAATGACCGGTCACAATTTACTGTCCAAATGATCCGTCGGCCAAATAGTGCTGCTCTGCACCGGCGCTAGACAAAAGTTATTTGTTTGGTTTGGTGATATCGATTGATTTTACGATTTTGTCAGCGCCACTAGGTGCGGTACTGCCCGGAAATGATAGGACAAAGGTGCCAACGTGCACCGGTTTCAGATTAGCCTGCAGCTGACCGCCAAGCCTCTGCATCAGCTGGGCGGAGATCCAAAAACCAGTACCCAGGGTTAATCCAAAATCGAGCGCGTCGCTCTGCTCAGTATCGGTTTGGAATGGTGTTCCTTTGATGATCACCGACCATTGCCCGGGTGCGATAGATTGATAATCAATTACGATCTCCCCTTTATTGGTGTGCTCTGCCACTAATTGCAGCAGAGATTGCATTACTTGTGTAACTATTTTTCGATCTGACTTAATGGTTATGGCGCCACCTGACTCGTTGTGATGGATGCTAATGCCCCAGCCGCGACTATCCTTTTTGAGGCGCTCGAGTGATTGCGTGACCACGGCAGAAAGCTCGATAGAGTCACCTGCCGGCTGTATCTCCCCTTTTGCAAGTTGATTCAGTGTTAGCAGTGAGCTGCTCAAGGAGGTTAAATCGGCAGCGTAATGATGTAAGCCCTCTACATATTGTTCGCCAGGTGTGTCGAGCAACTTATCGTAGTCGCGCTTGGCCAGCTCGGCGTAATTTTTGTTAATCATGGCCAGGTTTGATTGCAAACTGGTGATGGCCTCCGAAAGCAAGCCTTCTTTCATGCGGGTCATCGGCAAAGACGCATTTTTGCGAGCATATCCGATGGACACAAATGAGCTAATCAGCAGCAGTAAGATACCAATTTCACTGATCAACAGTAGGGTAAAGGATTGATAATACGCCGTAGTAAACGATTGGTCTGCTGTATCGGTCGCAAACTGTGTTGTGACAAGTCCGTGCTTTTTGCCGTCGGTATCGCGAATGACGGCGCTCGCTTGCCACACGTACTGATGTGCGGCGTTTAATTGTAGTTCAGGCGTGGTGGTACCATCACGCCAGGCGGAGGCAGTTTGAGCGTCGGTGAGTAGTTCAAGCTCAGTGGCGTGGTCGGTTGACGCGGCGGCAGTAAGGTTACCATCCACTTCGCGGTACACCGTAATCGCAACAACCCCGGCATTTTTATTAACAACATCGTTTAAGGTGCCTTTGATCAACTCAGGCTGGCTTAAATCCTGATTAGCAAGTGAACTGGCTAATGTTTCGGTAGTTGCTACACTGGACGCGCGGAGTGCTTCGTCGAGCACTTGATGGTTGCTGTAGGTGTACCACAAAAAGTTGGCAAATAACACTAAAGGAATAAGCACAACCAGGCTTATGCTAAAAAAAAGTTGTCTGCGGTACATTGGCTGCATTCCCCCACCTAACCTTAATACACCAATTCAGTAGTTTGACGTGCGCTGCGGCGATAGATCAAAACTATCGTGATCAGAGTTAGCGCGATTATGGCTAACAGTGACAGCAAGTACAGTAATGAAGTGCTGGCGTCATCAGTGCGCCGTACCCCAATCGATTGATCAAGCTCGCTCGCTGCCTTCACTGGAGAAAGTAAAAATAAGTGCACAAAGCTGTAGGATTGGCCAGAGGCTGCGTCAGCAAAACTAGCCGTCAGAGTGTGTTGTCCATTGGCTAGAGGAGCATCGATAGTGGTAGATACTAATCCGCTGCCATCAGACTTTGTTTTTAGGGTTAGTGGATCGGATTGCACGGTGATGGTGACGTCAGTGTTGGCAAATGGGATGTCAAAACGGAGCGCAATATGTTCGCCCCCATCACTAGGCTTGCTTTGACGCACCAGGCTAAAAGTGCTTGCAACCTGCTTTTGCACCGCTTCATGACTTGGCGCAACCGGCTTTGGCGACGCAGCGCTCTCGGTACTAGATGGCGAGTTCGCGGGGGCAGTTGCAGTAGTAGCAGGCTTCGTACTTGATGTTGACGGGAGTGAAGCCACCGGAGTAGTAGCGGCAGTTGAGGAAGCGCCGCTACTTGGGGTAGTACTGTTGCTAGCAGGTGCAGGAGATGGAGCGGGGGTAGTGGAATTTGTGTTACTTGTTGGAGTCGTAGAGCTGTTTGCGTCAGTGCTAGTTTCGGGAGTGGAGCTAGATGGATTAGTGGCAGTATTCGCACTTGGTGTGGTAGTGCTTTGATCAGCTGCAGGCGTCGACGCAGGTGCTAACTGTGAGGTAGTGACCACTGAGGCCTCACTTTGCTGCAGCATGTACCACACACCAACGCCTAGCATCACCGCTAAAACAGTAGCTAATGTAAAGCTCACGGCTTTTTTGTGGAGGTGATTCATCTTAAAACAAGTATAGTCCGATTGGGTAGGATCATCAACTGAACGGTGATGTGAATAGACTTACGCTCACGAATATAGTATAATCTGGTCTGCAGCATTTTTTGGGCCCGTAGCTCAGTTGGTAGAGCATCTGGCTGGCAGTCAGAGGGTCAGCGGTTCAAGCCCGCTCGGGTCCACCATACTTAATTTACCAATAAGGACATCAAGAAATATATAATCATTGCTAAGTTAGTGGAAGTTCTGATTGCGCTTGGTATGTTGGTGAGTGAGTTTTTAGATGAGTATGAAAATTCCTAGTTTTTTGCTATACGGTGAAGGTGATCCTAAGGTTGAATCAGATATTCAGCCACAGCTAGAGCTGAGAAAATGGAGCGATCTTTCTGGTGAGGAAAAACAGATCGCGTTTCAGCAGTTGAAAAATAGTGGTTGGGTTGATTCGTTTTCGGAAAAGATTTTGCAGACTATCGAATACCTGAATGATGCTTTTTTGAGGCAGTGTCCTGGCATACATTTGCACGCTGTCCAGCCGCGATACGATAACTTTCGAGGCTACGGAAATGAATCGGAGAGAGAGGAAGCTGCAATAAAAGATTTCCAGAATATCTTTCTACTAGAAAAATCAGATGCGCTAGTTTTACGCATGCTCAGCAGATTTGCTCAAAATTACATCGACGGTTCCAGTTAT
>CAZLPY010000093.1:0-3203 GCA_964561525.1 uncultured Candidatus Saccharibacteria bacterium
CAGCACCTTGCTATAGCAGCTTCTTTAATCGATTATTTCGGTTCAGAACACGACGATACAGATCATTTAAATCAGAGGAGGCGTAGCGACCGCCATCAAGCTGAACCATTGGGCGTAAGTCTGGCGGGATCACCGGAATGCGAGCCAAAATAAGCCATGTAGGGCTAATACCGGCCTCACGCAGATCAATTAACAGGCGCAGGCGTTTCACTAATTTACGTTTTGAGGCTGGCGCCGCTGTTTTTGCATTTGCGGTCAAATCAGCGATTTCATGGTCAACGTTAATCTTTTTCAACAATTCGAGCACTGCTTCAGCGCCAATGCCAACTCGAATAATATGACCATATTTCATCGATAAGTCATAATACTTGCTTTCGGATACGATTTGACGCTCACTCAAGCTTTCAATTTCTTGACGCGCCGCACGATACGCTGCCTCAACCGTCTCTTTGGTCAAGGACTCGCTGCCAGGCGTTGCAGAGCGTTGTTTAAATTCAGTAAACTCAAGCTCAAGTTGAGCGAGGGTAGCTTGTCGAATTTGTTCATTTACCTCAACGATCACAAAACCGGCAAAGTAAACTACTTTTTCTAAGTCTGCAATGCTCATATTGAGCAGTGTTCCTAAAATACTTGGGATGCCATGAATGTACCACACATGCGCTACTGGTACAGCCAAGTCAATGTGTCCCAGTCGCTCACGACGAACCGCGGATTTAGTGACCTCGACGCCGCATTTATCACACACAACGCCTTTATAGCGAATTTTGCGATATTTGCCGCAGTAGCACTCCCAATCCTTAATCGGTCCGAAAATACGTTCGTCAAATAAACCATCACGTTCTGGTTTTTGTGTGCGATAGTTAATCGTTTCTGGCTTAGTAACCTCTCCGTGCGACCACGATAATATCTCATCTGGGCTCGCTACAGAAATGCGCACCGCGGAAAATAGCTCCTGATTGGCGCTTATTTCATCGGAATTACGATTTGCTCGGGTGGTTGTGTCAGTCATACGTCTCCTTATGCTAGATTATGCTTCTTCAAGCGCTGGTGCTTCTTCTTCGCCAAATTCCAATACCGATTTGTCTGCTTCTTCCGCATCTAAATCAGCGGCAATCGGTTCGTTTAAAATATCTTCCAATGTTTCATCGGTGATCGCGACCGGTGCGATTGCCCGTTTTGCTTCATCTCGATGGGCCTCAAAACTATCCGCCTCACTCTGACTGAGCAGCTGGACTTGCAAGCACAAACTCTGCAACTCCTTAACCAGCACATTAAATGATTCAGGGATTGATGGCTTTTGGATTAAATTGCCTTGAATAATGGCCTTATAAGCCTCACTTCTTCCGGTGACATCATCTGATTTGATCGTAAGCATTTCTTGCAATGTATGGGCCGCGCCATAGGCTTCGAGCGCCCACACCTCCATTTCACCAAATCTCTGCCCGCCAAATTGAGCTTTACCGCCAAGTGGTTGCTGCGTAATCATTGAGTATGGCCCGACGGATCGTGCATGCATTTTATCGTCAACCAAGTGAGATAACTTCATAATATAGTTGATACCAACGGTAGTGGTTTGGTCGAACGCTTCTCCACTTCGCCCATCGAACAACTGAATTTTGCCATCGGTCGGCAGTTTTGCTTTTTCTAACTGCCCCTGAATTTGTTCCCAACGTAAACCCTCAAACACCGGGCTTGCAACCTTTATGTTCATTTTGTTGGCAGCCCAGCCGAGGTGGGTTTCCAAAATTTGTCCTAAATTCATACGTGAAACAACACCGAGTGGGTTTAAAATGATATCGATTGGCGTACCGTCTGGTAGATACGGCATGTCTTCCACCGGTAGAATGGTTGAAATTACGCCTTTGTTGCCGTGGCGTCCCGCTAGTTTGTCGCCAACAGCGATTTTGCGTAGCTGTGCAACAGACACCTCTACTTGCTGGTACACTCCGGTTGGCAGTTCATCACCCTGCTCTTTGCTAAATACTTTGACCTCTACCACTTTTCCACGCTCCCCATGCGGCAATCGTAGACTAGCGTCGCGAACGTCCTTTGCCTTGTCACCAAATATTGCACGTAGCAAGCGCTCTTCAGCAGAAAGCTCGGTTTCACCCTTTGGTGTAATTTTTCCGACTAAAATATCTCCTGATTCAACTTCAGCTCCAATCCGAACGATCCCTTGCTCATCTAGGTTAGCCAAGGCTTCATCACCGACGTTCGGAATATCGCGTGTAATTACCTCAGGGCCAAGCTTGGTGTCACGTACCTCGATGTTATATTTTTCAATATGGATAGAGGTGTAGCGATCATTATGAACTAGTCGCTCGGAAATGATGATTGCGTCCTCAAAGTTGGCTCCGCCCCAGCTCATAAATGAAACGAGCACGTTTTGACCCAACGCGAGTTCACCTTGATCTGTCGCCGATGAATCGGCTATTACTTGACCAGCCTTAATGTGGTCACCCACATTGACAATGGGACGCTGATTAATACAAGTTGCTTGATTACTTCTGACGAATTTTTGCAAACTGTAGGTCTTTTTTTCACCGGATGCGACTTTTGCAACAATTGAGTTGGCAGTGACCTCGGTAACTTCACTATCCTCCTCAGCCACCACAATTTGTCCGGAATCATACGCAGCCACAAACTCCATTCCCGTTCCCACCACCGGTGAGTCTGGCACCACAACGGGAACAGCCTGGCGTTGCATATTTGCACCCATTAAAGCCCGGGCCGCCTCATCGTGTTCGATAAATGGAATTAAGCTTGATGCAATCGCCAATATTTGCTTCGGGGAAACATCCATATAGTTAATGTGATCTCGTGATTCAACGCCAGGTTCACCATACTTTCGCACCAGGGTACGCTTGTCGATAATGTGGCCGTTTTCATCTAGGGCTGTAGATGCTGGTGCAATAACGAAACGTTCCTCTGTAGCGGCGTCAAGATATTCGATTTTGTTCGTTACGGTAGCATGGCCGTTTGCATGTTCGACCCTGCGATATGGAGTTTCGATGAATCCATACTCGTTTACTCTGCCGTAGGAGGCTAAGTATCCTACCAAGCCGATGTTTGGTCCCTCTGGCGTCTCGATCGGACAGATGCGCCCATAGTGTGTCGGATGAACATCTCGGACCTCAAATCCAGCTCGTTCGCGTGACAGTCCACCTGGTCCAGTAGCCGAAAGTGTGCGCTTATTTTCGAGT
>CAZLPY010000094.1:0-3126 GCA_964561525.1 uncultured Candidatus Saccharibacteria bacterium
GATAGGAGTTGGGCCACTCCAGAAGCGCATAAATGCTTTAATTGAATCAGAGATGAGATCCGAATCTAGATATAATAACCGATTCGGAAAAATCAAATGGGATGGTGGGAAACGATGCGCATCCGCGCAATCGCTTTTTCCTCACAGGCAGGCGCTGATCGGTTGGATTTCACGAGGCCAAGGCCACGCGTCCCACCCCCCTTTGCACACGGGGCCTAACATGAGCGTTAGACCGCGTATTTGTCGACACCGATTAAGGGTTTTAGCAGACCCTATCGCGAATGGGATCTATTTATCACCTTAATGAACCTCTGTCGACAAGACTAAAGTATCTCATCTCTGATTCAATCACATGCGGGATTACCCACTCTTTCGAGTGGCTATCCCCCACTTCTGGGCATGTTCCCAACTATTACTCACCCGTCTGCCGCTGGTTGGAAGATGGAAAATAGTAAATGGAGATATAGATTGCTGTTTCCTTACTTCCAGGACTTTTTGAGTACCTGAATCTGTTTGGCAATCCGTTCATATTCTTGGATAAGCATTCGAATCGATTCTTGGTTAACCTCAGGAGCAAGTAGCGGTACCTGTTCGAGATGTGCGATCATTTCGTTTGCTGTTCCAATAGCCATCGTAAGATAACGCTTAAATTCATCAACAGATGACTTTTTAGCATATCCTTCTGCTATTTCAGGGCCAATTTGGCATGCTGTTTTTAGCAAATTCTTGGCTAACTCTCGGTAATTTGGTTCTAATTTATTACGTAGACGTTTAATCGTCGGGAGTAATATGCTACACCTTTGATATACCTCAAGGTCTCGGAAATCGCGAATACTCATAGATCGAGTATAGCTATTCCATCCTCTATCTTCTATCCTCTATCTTCCAACCCGCTCGACTTGCATGTGTTAGGCACGCTGCCAGCGTTCATTCTGAGCCAGGATCAAACTCTCCAAAAAGAAACGCGTGGCGACTTCCGTGCCCGACCATTTTCGGTCAGCCTCTGAAAAGAGGATGGCCAGAAGGTGTCGGGTCGGAATCGCTAGCATCTGCTCTGCCCAATAAAGGACATAGTAGATGTCTAGCAAATCTGGATCAAGATAAACCTGCTCCAGATGTCTCACCTCGCTTCTATTAGAGCTGTTTGAAAGCTCTATTTAAAATTCAAAATTGTCCCAATACTTCGTTAAAAGCATCGTCGGAATTGACTGTTTGATCTTACATGCTCAGGGATGAGCACGTAAGCTCGTTTGTGTTTGACCACAAACATATTGTAAAAACATGTTAAATTGTTCAAGAGCAAAACATACATAACGCATTGTTGAATGCGCTTGTACATTTAGAACGGTCGTTTTTCAAAAACCTTGAGGTTACTGTAGCAAAGTTCTGCGATCATGTCAACGCCAATTGCAACCATTTTCTATCTTTATCTATTGACTGGAATGCTCAGCCATAGTTCAATGAAGCCCACATCGCTATCTCGCGTAAGGAGAATAGAGCATGAGCTCGTTAACAATTGATAAACCGCGCATCGTAGTGATGGGTGGTGGCACTGGAGCATATACGTTGCTCCGCGGCCTTCGCAAAAAGGCTGATCAGCTGCTCATCTCGGCAATTATCGCCGTTACTGATAATGGGGGTAGTTCACGGGTGCTCCGTGATCACTATGGTGTTCTGCCATTCGGCGATCTAAACCAAGCGCTCGCAGCGCTATCCGACCGGGAAGATGAACTTCGTGAGGTATTCGCGTATCGCTATGAGTGGAAGGGTCTACTCGAAGGTCATAAGGTATCGAATTTGCTTCTGCAGGCTTGTGTTGAACTCTGCGGCGGCGACATGAATGCAGCCATTAAAAAACTGGGAAAGATACTCGGAGTTAGAGGGCGAGTTATTCCCGTCTCACTAGATAATCTGCATTTGTGCGCACTTTCAGAGCAAGGGCAGCGCATTGATGGTGAGCATCAAATTGAGAACGCCCTGTACAAAGCAAATCAACGCTTGAAAAGCCTGTGGATCCAGCCACAAAGCAATCAGATCAATCCACTCGCCCACGAAGCAATTCTCAATGCCGACTTGATTGTGATTGGCCCTGGGAGCTTGTTTACCAGCATTCTGCCAATCCTCTTGATCAATGGCGTCACTGAGGCTCTCAGCCAAACACGCGCAACAATAGTGTATGTCGCCAACTTGATGTGCGAGGCAGGCAATACATCCGATTACGCAGTCCAGGACTACGCCCAGATCGTGATCGACCGAATGGAAGGCCGGGCGCCCGACTACGTCATAGCCAATAATCGCCGACCTTCTGCAGCAATGCTCGAAAAATATCGCGCTGAAAGCGAAAGGGGGGCGCTTACCGTTGATCGAAAACGCACGCGCGGCCTGCCGTACACACTCGTAACCCAAGATTTGCTTCAGCACAGACCAGAGGGCACGCGCAGCACTTCTGACGCGCTGGGTGCTAATCGATCACTCATCCGTCATAATAGCGACAAAATCGCAGAAGTTTTGTTCGCCCTATGCCTACTCCGGCATGCTGAGGCACGGATCATTGATCACAAGATTCAACCTGCAACCCGAAAGGGAGCCTAGTGGCTCCCTTATTTTTATTCTCAAAAATAATCTAGCGTCGCGCTATCACATCATACTCGCATGTCATAAGATGCCATCACTCATCGGTCTCATCGCCTAGCGATGACGTCATCGATTAAGCCGTATTTTTTTGATTCATCGGCGGTCATGTAGTAATCACGCTCGGTATCAGCGGCAATTTTTTCTAGTGGCTGCCCGGTATTTTTGGCTAAAATTTTATTCATTTGATCACGAGTGCGTAAAATTTCCCGTGCTGCAATATCAATTTCCGTAGCTTGACCTTCCGCTCCACCCATTACCTGATGAATCAAAATTTTACTGTTTTCTAGGGCGTAGCGTTTACCACTTTTGCCACCGGCGAGCAGGAAAGCCCCCATCGAGGCAGCCATGCCAACACAAATAGTAGAAACGTCCGCTTTAATAAAGTTCATGGTGTCGTAAATGGCCATGCCAGAACTGACCGAACCACCTGGTGAGTTGATATAGAGTTGCACGTCCTTATGTGGGTCCTGCGAGTCCAAGAAGAGAAGCTGG
>CAZLPY010000095.1:0-3060 GCA_964561525.1 uncultured Candidatus Saccharibacteria bacterium
GCCAATGTCAAGACAGCCAAGTACGCTGCGCTCATCCACGACCTTGGTAAAGCCCTGACGCACAAGATGGAGGGCAAGCACCACCACATCACTGGCGAGATGGCTCGCAAATACGGCGTGCCGGAAGACGTCGCCCACGCCGCCGAGGCCCACCATGATGACATGGAAGCCACGACGGTTGAGGCTCTGATTGTCCGAGTGGTTGACGCCATCAGCGCCTCGCGCCCAGGTGCTCGCAATATCTCGGCCGAGAACTTTGCTGAGCGCATGAAAGAGCTGGAAAACGTCGCTAATGCTTTCCCGGGGATTGAAAAATCTTACGCCATCAGCGCCGGTCGCGAAGTCCGCGTTTTTGTGAAGCCTCAAGATATCGATGACCTCAGCGCCATCAAACTGGCGCGCGACATCGCCACCAAGATTGAATCGACCATGCAGTACCCCGGCACCATCAAGGTCAACGTCATCCGCGAAACCCGCGCGATAGAGTTCGCCAAGTAGCAGCTATGGTTACAATTTGGTTTGAATCGCATAGCATTACCACCGAAAATGAACAGCATATAGCCAGCGGCTGGAATGACGCCGACCTGTCAGAAGACGGTGTAAAGAAAGCGGCCGAGTGGCCAGTGCGATGCAAGGACCGAGGGCTGGACGCGATATTTTGCTCCGACACGCAACGGTCCGTAAAGTCCGCCATGCCAACGGCTCGAGAACTGCGCCTGCCGATTTACGTTGATGAGCGCTTGCGTGAGTGCAACTATGGCGATTTCACTCAAAAGTCCAAAGAAGTAGTTGATGTTGAACGGCCTAAACGAATCAAGACACCATTTCCTAATGGAGAGAGCTATGAGCAGTGTATGCAACGGATGGCTTTATTTCTCAAAGATTTAAAAGCTAAATTTGACGGTCAGACCGTGCTCATTGTCGGCCATCGTGCAACTCATTACGGCATTGAACACGTTGTGCTTGGTAAGCCCTTGGAACAATGCATCAGCGAAGCTTGGGCATGGCAGCCCGGCTGGCAATATCGGTTACAATAAGCACATGGCACAAATACTGGTTTTTGGTGCGAGTACGGCCTACGGCGTTGGCGGTCCAGCTGGGGGTTGGCCTGATATTCTGAAAAAAAAGCTACACGAGCAGATGTATACCATAAAAGATTTGCCGTTTGAAAAACACGAAGTTTACAACCTATGTGTACCTGGAGCAACGATTGACGACATTGAAAAGAGACTAACTGTTGAGGTTGATGGTTATTCCAAGCCAGGACGAGAAATTATTGTAGTCATTGAACTTGGCGGCAACGATTCTAAGGCGATTGAAAAAAATGACAATTTTGCAAATACGCCAGAGCAATTCTATGAGCAGATGAAGAAATTATGTGAACAAGCATTGAGCCTGAGGGCAAAAGTTATATTGGTTGGCCTTCAGGCGGTGGACGAATCGAAAACGGCACCACGTACTAACCCAAACACTGGGCATAAATCATTTTTCAAAAATGAACGCATGGAACTATTTGAAAAACAAATTGCTAACGTCGCGCAGGAACTACGAGTTGATTTTGTGCCGGTTTTTGCTGACTTTAGTGTTTCTCATCAAATAGATAATTTACTTTTTGATGATGGATTACATCCCAACAAAGCGGGACATGAGTGGTTATTCAAAAAAGTTTGGAAAGTCTTAGAAAGTTTGCTGTGAAACCCGCCAAGCACCCACCGTTGAGCCATCGGACCAAGTTGCTCAGTTTTGATCTTGAATCCAATGGCTTGCACGGCAAAGTTTTTGCGGTCGGCGCCGTCGTAATGGGCTCTGATGGGCAGGTTTTAGATGAGTTTTCGGGACGCACCGAAATTGGTGAGCCAGTTGACTCATGGGTTGCTGAAAATATCCTGCCCGTCATCAAGGACATGCCAATTACGCATAAGACGCCTGAAGAACTGCGTGAAGCCTTTTGGGAGTGGTATCTTAGCGCCGAGCCCAAGTCTGATTACGTGTTGGTTAATAATGGCTATCCCGTAGAGTATCGCTACTTGCTACAAGCCCAGGAGACTGACTTGGACAAACGTTACTGGCAGCACCCTTTTCCGATTCTTGATTTATCATCGCTATTGATTCTATTAGACCAGGATAAGAAAATCATCAAACAGAGCATACGCACAAAGTATAGCTCCCAACTGGTTGGCTCACTGCATCACCCACTTTATGATGCTAAGATAGCGGCTTTGGCGGCTTTCGAAGCCTTTCGGTTAGCCGGCAGAATCTAGCTGATACATCTTCACCGTGTCGACCTGTTTCTGGCGTAGCCAGAATCCGCCGACACTCTTGGCGCATTGCTGTGTCAGCTACCTGCGAGTCTCGCTCACCGTATGTCTACACCCTCGCCCAATTCTCGTTGCTTCCTTGCACTGCATCCAAGTGCAGACGTATCAGATTTCTTTTTTGCCACTAAAGCCGACGCCGGCGATGATAACGCTGGCCAACATATCGATCATGACAATGCGGATGCCGGGGATGCCATCGCTGATAGCCATCAGAGCGGCGCTGCCCAACCAAATGGTGGCAATCACGCCAGCCGTGTAGGGATATTTGATGAACAACATGAATTCTTTAAACATTGGTATAACTTCTCGTCTTTCTGCCCACTCTTATTTTACGTACTAATTGCTGAAAAAGCAGCGGGTCACGATCAGCGACGCGCTCCAACCAGCTGCTGACAATTTCCAAAGCGTCCGAAACACTGGTGGTGTCCTCGGCCTGGTGCAAAACCTCGGGATGATTTTGGCGGACGTCAGCCACGACATGCGCGAAAACTTGGGGCATCACGGCGTTACGCCGACCCAGCGCCTCAACTAGTGTCATGTAGGTTTGGGCGGCTCGCAAAATCTCGGTGGCTTCCAATTTCATGACTAGCCCAAAGCGATTCTCTTTGTTGACGATGCGGTTGATTATCTTCAAAATGCTGCCATCCTCAATCATCGGCTGGATGTCATCGCTGCCAATAACTTTACTGAAGGTTTCCTGGGCCAAACGGCCGACATCGCGGGTGTACTCATCGTCCTGGCC
>CAZLPY010000096.1:0-3013 GCA_964561525.1 uncultured Candidatus Saccharibacteria bacterium
ATTGCGGCAATTTTAATCGTGGTCGGTGTGATGCTTTCAGGTATGACCTATGGTGGGGTAAGGCTATATACCCATTTAGCTAACCAGGCAAATGAGCGTAATACCGTTAGCCACCAGGGTTTAGCAAATGACGGTAACAAAAGCGTCACCAAGGAAGAGGGCGATATAACTGCCGTGGTAGATAAGGTCTCGCCTGCGGTTGTTTCTATCGTTACAAAAGCACAGGCTAGGCCATTTTACGGTATCGGCGAGCAAGAAGGCGCAGGAACAGGGATAATTGTCGGAAAAGGCGGGTATATTCTTACTAATAAACATGTGGTGAGCGATACTGATACTGTAGGGGTAGTGCTAGCTGACGGTACAAAATACGAAAATGTAAAAGTGCTTGGAACAGATCCTCTAAATGATGTGGCGTTTCTGAAGATTGATAATGTAACTAATTTACCTACTGCCGAACTAGGCGATTCGTCGTCGGTGCGCGTTGGGCAAAAGGTAGTTGCTATTGGAAATTCCCTCGGGCAATATCAAAATACAGTGACGAGCGGAATTATTTCCGGGCTAGGGCGGCCAATCGCTGCCCAGGCTGGTGATCAAGTAGAGAACTTGAGCGATCTCTTGCAAACCGATGCGGCAATTAATCCGGGCAATTCTGGGGGCCCGCTCCTAAATCTTAACGGTCAAGTGATCGGCATTAATACTGCAATCATTGAAGATGCCCAGGGTATTGGATTCTCGATTCCAATTAATGCGACCAAGGGTATTTTAAAAGGCGTGCTAGACAAGGGCGTTGTGGAGCGAGCATACCTTGGGGTAAACTTTATACCAATTACTCCTGACATTGCCAAAGAGAATGGCTTGCCCGTAAAACAAGGCGCCTATATAAAGGGGCTGAACAATAAGACGGCAATTATCAAGGACGGACCGGCCGATAAGGCAGGTATAAAAGATGGCGACATCGTTACTAGAGTAGGTGGTGTTGAAGTTGGTATGGCCGGCGGCATCTCAAGCCTGATATCGGAGTATGCGCCCGGGGATACGATCGAATTAGTAGTCCTTCGTGGCGGACAAACACTTACTGTAAAAGTAGTGCTAGGAAAGTACCAGGGCTAGCTTTTCTGAAAAGCGAGTACAAACCCTTCGATCTCAATAAGTTGAAGGGTTTGTACTGTTGCCTTTTCAATAATCCTTTTGTGCTGCCTGGGGTCGGCTTCAATAAAAATAAACCCACCTGCCGTCAATTGTGAAGCGGTCTGCTCTAGAAGCCGATTAATAAGATGAAGCCCCTCGTCGGTGGCAAATAATGCCAAGGCGGGCTCGTGGACGGTGTCTGGAGAGCGTTGCCATGACTCATCAACATACGGAAGATTAGCAAGAATAATATCGGCGGTAAATGGATAGCGCTCGAGTAGGTCGCCGTGAATAAGCGAAACGGCGGCTTTGTGGTACGCAGCATTAAACTCGGCCACCTTAAGTGCATGACGACTAATGTCGCACAGCGTAACATCTAGATTGGGGAGTTCAAGCTTAGCACTAATACCAAGGCATCCACTGCCAGTGCCGACATCTACCAGCTTAAGTGGTGTAAGATCAAGAATATATTTTTTCAAAAGAGTAATCATAGCTTCAGACTCAGGGCGGGGAATAAGGGTAGAGGGTGTAACTTTAAATTGGCGGCCATAAAATTCTTTGTGACCAATAATGTAGGCAATAGGAGTTCTATCGAGTCGAAGCTGAAGGCGAGCGTCGGCTATTTCGTGCTGCCGAGCATCAAGCTCTTGATCGCCGTGCGCATGCAAATAGGTGCGTGATTTTCGTAGCGTGTGCGCAAGAATAATCTCGGCATCGAGGCGCGGAGAGGGAATGTCGGCTTTTTTTAGTAGCTTGGCAGCTTCTTTCAGCCAGATACTAATTGCTGGCGTTCTTGGCTGCGAGTTCACGCTCGTACCCCTGTAAATGCTCGATTAAATCGTCGATATTGCCGTTCATGGCGCCAGGGATATTGCTGCGAGAGTAGCCAATACGATGGTCGGTAATACGATCTTGCGGAAAGTTGTAGGTGCGAATCTTTTCGCTTCTATCGCCACTTCCAATCAGGCTACGACGTTCGGCGGCGAGCTTTGATTGCTCTTCGTCAATTTTTTGTTGCAATAAGCGACTTCGAAGTACACTTAAGGCTTTTTCCTTGTTTTTAATTTGTGATTTTTCGTCTTGGTTGGTAACCACCATGCCGGTGGGAAGGTGAGTAATGCGCACGGCGCTGTCGGTAGTATTAACACTTTGACCACCGTGGCCGCCTGCTCGATATACATCGACTTTTAGATCATTTGGGCCAATTTCAATGTCGGTTTCTTCGGCTTCAGGAAGGACAGCCACTGTTACGGTGCTTGTGTGGATGCGCCCCTGCGATTCCGTAGCAGGTACGCGCTGCACACGGTGGACGCCACTTTCAAACTTGAGCTGTGCGTATGGAGAATCACCCTTAACCATAAAAACAACTTCTTTGTAGCCACCGGTGTCATTATCACTCTCGCTAATCAATTCGGTTTTCAGACCATGTGCCTCGCAGTAGCGAAGGTATGCTCGGTACAGCTCGGCAGCAAATAAGCTAGCCTCATCACCGCCCGCTCCAGCGCGAATTTCAATAATCACGTTCTTTTCATCGTTCGGATCTTTTGGCGCCAGCATAATAAACAGCTCATCGTCCAATTTTTCAAGTCGCTGAGTGGTCTCGCTAACTTCGAGTTTTGCAAGCTCGGCAAGCTCGTCGCCACCGTTTGCAAGCTCCTTTGCCTCGATTAATTGCGCTTCTAGTGTTTCGCGCAGGGTAGCTTTTTCAATGATCCCTTCGAGCTCTGTGAAGCGCCTATTTTTGCCACTGAAGTCCGGGTCGCTAAAAGCACCTGGAGATGCTAGAAAATTGGCCAGGTGGGCCTTTTCGTTCGAGAGTTCAGTGATGTCGAGGCTAATTTTTGGCATAACGTCCTTAACTGTAATTATTGTAACAAAAAAGAGG
>CAZLPY010000097.1:0-2984 GCA_964561525.1 uncultured Candidatus Saccharibacteria bacterium
GAATGCTCTGAGGAACTGCTGGGTCAACCAGGTGATATGGTAATAAGGTGGCAGCTCCATATCCAAAATGGGTTAAAAAAGCTTTATCTAGAACAATTACCTGTAAAGTACCAAATGTTGCCACAATGCTCGTGGTAATGATAATAATGCGAGTTAGTTGTTTCTCAAGCTGGTTGTGGCTGGCAAGCCCCGTGATGATAAAGAGTATTAAAAACTCCAGGTCAGTTTTGGCTCCATACCAGAACTGACGTGAGCCGAACCCACGATTCGCTAGGCTTATCACTACGCTTAAAATTGCAAAGCCGATAATTGCCAGGTTGAGAGGGGTTTTTAGAACTTCTCGATATTGTCGAGAGAACAACACCAGACCCGCTGCTCCTATGGACATGAGGGCGATGATAATATCTTTCCATGACTGAATGAAGCTTTGGTGACCGATAAGACTGCCAAGGTACACGCTCAAGAATGCGTGAAAAGGCATTATGGTGAGAATCAAGAGTACTCCCCTGCGTAACCAAGTGCGTATATTTTCTATACGTTGTGGGTTGTGAGTCTTGAGTTGTGAGTTGCGGGTGTCGGGATGCGGTTCGTAGCTTGCGGAATGGTGCGGCACGTTACTTAACTCCAGCCAAACTGCGCTTATACTCATCAAGGTTATCGAGGGCTATTCCGGTTCCCCTGGCAACGCAGAGCATGGCGTCTTCGGCTACTACGCAAGGAACTCCCGTAATGTTCGTAAGCATGCGGTCAATGTTTTTGAGCAATGACCCTCCCCCACTCAAGATCATGCCGCGGTCGATGATGTCGCTTGATAGCTCCGGTGGGGTTTGCTCGAGGACGGCTCGTATGGCCAGAACGATTTTCTCAAGCTCATCAGCCATGGCTTCAGTTAGTTCATTGGAGTGAATAGTTATGGTTTTGGGCAGTCCTGCTATGACATCTCGTCCACGTATTTCCAGAGAACGGTCTTTGGTGAGTATGAGTGCACTACCCAGTCGATGTTTTATTTCTTCAGCTGTCTGGTCTCCAATTGCTAAACTGTATTTACGTCGGACGTAGTCGGCTATAGCGTTGTCAATCTTGTTGCCGCCGACCCGAATGCTATTCTGAGCTACTACGCCACCCAGAGACAAAATCGCTATTTCGGTGCTGCCTCCACCGATATCGACTACCATGTTTCCTGCTGCTGAGGCAATTGGAATACCGGCGCCAATTGCAGCCGCTACGGGCTCTTTGATGATGTATGCGGCGCGGGCGCCTGCAGCCAGAGTAGCATCGACTACCGCGCGGCGCTCTGTAGAGGTGGCACCAGCCGGAACGCTTACCATGACATCTGGTCGGCTAAAACGGAATCCTCCGGCGACCTTGGTGATGTAGTGGTGAATCATGGCCTGGGTGGTACGGTAGTCGGCTATAACGCCGTCCCGCAGGGGGCGTGATGCTACGATTGTATCGGGCGTTCTGCCGAGCATTTCTCGGGCTTCTTGACCGATGGCTACGATTCGATTGTCGTTAACATTAATGGCAACTACACTCGGCTCATTAATGACAATGCCTCGTTTTGGTACGTAAACAAGGACGTTGGCAGTTCCCAGATCAATCGCAATGCGTTTTCCAAACATATCTCATAGTATACCGTATAACGTCGAACGCATAACGTGGAAAGTGCAACGTTCAATATGGAGCATAATGGAGCGTAGCCCGATGAGCGTGTTCCGCTTAGCTTTGCCGACCGGTATCATTGCACGGTACGTTGGACGTTAGACGTTGGACGCGGTATAGTGGGTCTGCAATGATCAAACGAGCTCTCATTCTCATTTCCTATGCTGTAACGACAGTAGCAATAGTAGCAACAACAGTGTTACTTGTGGAGCTCGCACAGGGTTATAGTTATAATCTCAAGACTGGTGAATACGGAATCAATGGAATTCTTTCGCTGAACTCTGCCCCTTCGTCTGCTTCCTTGATTATCAATGGTAATGATAGCCACCACGTGACACCTTATCGAAACACCCTTAAAACCGGTAATTATTCCCTTGAACTACGCAAAAAAGGATTTCGTACTTGGCAAAAGCAGGTCGACATAATGCCATTTCAGGTGCTTAGCCTGGAGTCGGTTTTTTTGTATCCCAATACCATTATTGCCCAAGACCTAACTGGGCCCAAAACAATTACGAACTTTGTGGCTAGTCGCGATCGTCGTCACTTTGCTTATGTGGTCAATGATTCAGGCTTGACTGTTTGGGTTTTGGATACCAATCATGGACCAGGAACAAAAGTTTTTGAGGCTGCGGCGGCTAATGCTGACCATCCTGCTGAGATGGTTGGGGATGTGAGTTGGTCGGATGACGGCAGTCATTTATTGATTCAAACCAAAGTTGGCGAAGTGGCAACCTACTACCTTGTCGATGCAAATGGTGGAAATGTAGTGAACCTAACGGATTTATTTAAGCTCGATTTTACCGGTTTACGATTTAGCCGCTTTGATTGGCGGCAGTTGTATTGGAATAATCCCACGGAAGGCCTGCGTCGGTTGAATTTTAACGATAAGACTACATCAGCGGTACTCGCGGATAAGGTACTTGGATTCACATTTGGTGGTGATCGGATAATCTATATTCACACCACAGCGCTTGGCCAGGCAGTTTGGAGTATGGACCGAAACGGCAATGGTCAAAAACAACTTATTGAGTCGCTTGGCAGTAGCAGTGGATACCAAATGGTTTATGCCAACTATCATGGCCGAGATGCGCTGGCAATTCTTCCTCAAGGATCATCAACGCTTACGGCTTATTTTGACATTTTTTCGGCTAATCCGGTTTCCAAGGTTGTATCACAAAATGCGGCTCAGTTTAGTTTTAGCGATAGCGGCAGGTATTTGGCTTACTACAGCGGAAAGAATTTTGGTGAATATGACTTAGAGAAAAATGCTTTGATTCAGTCTCAGCCGCTGTCGACGCCCCTCACCTGTCTTAATTGGTTCG
>CAZLPY010000098.1:0-2981 GCA_964561525.1 uncultured Candidatus Saccharibacteria bacterium
AACCAACGTTTACCCAATGAGTGGAAGCACCTTGATGCTCTCCGACGACTGATAGCGCGGGTAGCTGCTCGTCAATGTGGGCATCAACTCCATACTCCTCCAAAATCTCTCGCATCACTCCGTCCACTAAATCCTCACCGAACTTTAAGCGGCCGCCCCCAAAATCCCAGACCCCAATTTCGTCGCGGCACTTTTGGCTGCGCTTGTGCAACACAAATTGACCTTTGCCATCATGACAAAAAAATGAGACGGTCACACCGGTAAAATCCACCCCCGCCCGCTGGAGCTTCTCTTGTTGCTCGTATAAATTATCTTGATCTGTCACGCAGTACTCCTTTATTGATCCCAGCTTGCACAAATTCTGTGCAGTATTGCTCCAGCCAATCTAAGGAAACTTGATATTTATGAGTCTCAAGAAGAATATCTTCAACAATATCTCGAAATATTTTCATCTCTTTCGCCCGAGGCTTGCCAGCCTTGATCTCGACCATCAGTCTCAACATTTCGAGCGCTCTTTTCAATGCATTTTGGGCATACCCTTTATCGCCGGCAGCGTAAAGATGCTTGGCTCGGCCAATTTCCGATCCAATGTGTCCCCACTGCTCGTAATGCGAAAATTTTTTCCATCGCGTTTCATCCATGCCTTGACTTTAGCGAAAATTAGCACCAGCCGCAAGGACATATTGAGTGATTAAGCAGCGGTTTTATAAATCGATTAAGAGCTTATCAAATTCACCAAAAAGTTCTTCTTGAACATTTTGAGGTGGAACATCGTTGATATTGGGATAGGTTTCCATATAAGCCCGTACCAAACCTTGGAACGTAGTCAAACGGGAAGTAATTTGCCTTAATTGATCACCAACAAAGCGATCTTTCATTCCCACAGCAGTATATTCAATAGATTTTGCTACCCCACCAAAATGACCCATCCAAGAATCATGGTGATCTGTCGAGGGATTAAAATCGATCATCTCTTGCTTTCCTCGCTCAATGAATTGGGCAATCTCAGTAATTGGATCTTGCGTCGGTTCTAGTTCACTCATTATTGTCCTTTGTTTTTGTAAGCGTAACAAAAAACGCGAGCGCCTTCTAGCTTATCTTAACCTTTCGACCAAGGCGGAACCCAGTCAACAAAAAAAGAACACTGTAGATAGTCAAAATATAAACCGGATAAGCTGCATTGGCTACATCGAAGCGAGTAAGCGTGAGCATTGTTACGATTGCGCCGATACTAAACAATAAATAGGGAGTGGCGCTTTCGGTTTTAGGATGGTGATAGGCCTTAATCACGGTTGGTAGAGCAGCAAATATATCGGCTACCAAACTAAGTAGTATAGCAAGGTTCGGGGCATCAATGCTCAACCATATTACAATAGCGATAATGGAGATGGCCGCACATACCATATCGAGCTGCGATATTTTCCAATACGCATTGCGGTTAAAATAGGAAGCTACGAACACCAATAATGGCCCAAGGCCAACTGTTAACGTCATCAAGGATACTAAACCAATACCTTGCTCTCTCTCTGCAGCAAAAGCAATGATCGGGATAGAACCCCAAAGGAGCCACGTGACACGATTCGGCTTTGCGTCGCCATTTAGCGCGTCGCGAGCGTAAAATGCACCAGCAAGGAGATTGAGAAAAGCTGAGACGATGTTGAAATAAGTTGGGAGCATAAAGCAATCATAACCTCTTAGTAATAATCACTCAAGCTATGTTTCAAGCATATAAACACTAAACGCCTCATAGGTATGAGGCGTTTGAGTGTTAATTTGTCTGATGAAGACTTATTTCATAAGTGCCGCATAAGCATTTTCTAAAGCTTTCTGCCTGTCAGGATAGATATCAAAATAGGGAAAGCCATATTCTTGTGACTCGTTTCTAAGTATTTCACTTCTATGCATAATTTGATCAGGAATTTTGGCTTGCTCCTCAGGTGAGAGCCGGCTAACCCAATTGCCTTGTACTATTGAATCACTCAACTTTGCTTTTTCTTCCGTGGAAAGATTGCTGATCCAGTCACGTCGAGGATCTACATTAATAAGATCCTCAACTGTAACTTTGCTCGCTCCCAAAAAGCAACATTTCAGAGTGATGCGGTCTTGAATAGAAGCAACCTGCTCTGGAGTAAAAATGTCTCCTTCTACCACGTAGTTTGGGTAACGGTTTTGTAATATTTTCAGCAATTGCAAAAAATAAGGGGCAAAAGCTTCCGGTCGCTTCTCTTCTTCAAGCTCGGTAATACCCAACTTAGTAGGAGAAAAATCGAGTAAGTTTCGTATCACATCGGTTGAAATAATAGCAATTTTCTTACGCTCTAAAATAATAGAAGCGAGCGTACTTTTTCCGACTCGTGTTGTGCCGCCAATGAGATAAATCATATACAAACCTTTCTTGGTTAATATATCTCAAAGTTGCGTCAGTAGGAAATGAGTGCCGTCCCGATGCTAAAGCTAAGTTTGTGTATTTTGCAGACAGTATTGGAGGAAAATCATGACAACATTCATCATGAGCAGTGCATCAGAATCAGTCGCGTTCCTTATAGAGGGTTTTGCAGTACTGTTCGTTGCACGTTCAGACACAATAAACCCCTGAATTAAATCTACAAGCGGCTCAGTGAATCGGTTTGTAGGTATTGCACCATCTTTTTTCGCTTTTTGAAATAATTTACCAACTTCACCCTTACTGCTTTTTCCTTCCTCTCCGACGAGAATCTGCAAAAAACGCTGCACGACACTGTGGGCTTTGGTTATAACTTCAGCGTAATTTCCTTCTCGGTAGTCCTCAAACATTTGCGCTAGGTCAGTATTCACGGATTTCCATTTCGGATCGGCAAGAACCCGAAGCGTAGATGTGTAGACCTCCTCGGCAATCTTATCGTCCTGTCGTGGAACAAATCCATCTCTAGTCACCAATTGATTTACTGCAAATTGTTCAAAAATATGGTTGAGGCAATTCGTGAGCCTATCAAATTGCTTAA
>CAZLPY010000099.1:0-2981 GCA_964561525.1 uncultured Candidatus Saccharibacteria bacterium
AATTATTTAACCAACGGCACCTACTGCGCCATCTGCTCTGCCACCGGCGGCGGCTATTCATTCGTCGGCGACCCAGGCTACAACCGCATTACCGCTTTGCATTCAAGTGGTGAAATGGACCAGGATCATCCCGGCCGATATTTATATGTTCACGAAGTAGGAACAGGGAATATCTGGTCGCTCAACTGGCAGCCGGTCAAGGCAAAGCTGCAAAGCTTTGAGGCACGAGTTGGCCTTGGCTACACTACCATTCACTCACGCACCCAGAATCTTGAAAGCGACGTATGCTACTTTGTGCCACGTGATGACAATATGGAATTTTGGATGGTGGACTTAAAAAACCACGCCAAAACCACCCGCACCTTCCGCATTTACACCTACGTTGAGCTAACCCTAGGCAACTTTCATGCCGATGGAGCGAATCGCAGCTTCGAAAACTTGTTTAATCTGACCTGGTTCAAGCAAGACGTTTTATTTGGTACTAAAACGCGCTGGAATCACCCTGGCAAGGGGGTACAACAATGGGACAAAATTGCCTTTTTGACCGCTAACATTCCGATTGATGGCTACGAAAGCCTACGCGAGCGGTTCCTGGGCCAACATCAGTCATTAAGCGCCCCGGCCATGGTAAAAAAAGGCGAGATGCCACATCAAGTTGGTTCACATGCTGATGCCATCGGCACACTAGCCTTTGAGATTACTTTGGCCGCTGGCGAACAAACAGAGTTCGATGTAATGCTTGGCACGGTAGAGCATGAAGCTGATGCGTTTCGGATCCGGCGCAAATACGCCGGTCGCGGCGATGTAGCGGCTGCGCTGGACGGCGTGCGAGATTACTGGGACTTGTACAACAATCATCTGCTCGTACGTACTCCGGACGCCGATTTTAACATCGCCACCTCCTGGACCCGTTATCAAAACTCGGTCACCTCACAATGGTCACAGATGCACAGTGACTACATTCCTGGTTCAGGCAGCTGGCGCTTTCGCGATGAAGCCCAACAGATCTTTGGGACGCTGCCGCACGTCGCGGGCGCAGTGAAACAAAAATTGCATGATCTGTTGATCCATCAGTTCAAAAGCGGCCTGTGTGTGCATACCTGGGACAGCGCAACGAAACGCGGTAAGGTGACTCATCATTCCGACGATCCGCAGTGGCTCGCTATGGCAATCATACATTACATCAAAGAAACCGGTGACCTGAGCTATTTAGACGAATCGGTCGCCTACTACGATGGCGGTCGTGGCACCGTGATGGAGCACCTACTGGCCGCGCTTAAGTATACTATTCGTCATTCGAGCGCACGCGGCATTCCACTCCGCCTCACCGCCGATTGGAACGATGCTCTGGGCGGATCAACACAGCATCATGGTGAATCGATGGTGGTAGGCAATCAGCTTGCCTGGAACATTCGCGAATTATTGCCAATTTTGCAAGCTCGAGGTGAAAAAGAGTTGCATCGGGGGTTTCAGGCCCGGTATCATCATTTATTCGATGAGCTCAACAGCGAGGGTTGGGACGGTCAGTGGTATTTGAGAGCGACAGACGCCGCCGGCCACAATATCGGTAGTCAGTTAAATGCGGAAGGCAAGGTATTTTTAGATGCACAAAGCTGGCCTATCTTGAGCGGAGTAGCCGACTACGATCCGGAAAACTCACGTGGCACAACTCATCATCCTTACGCAAGAGGCATTATGGCGATGAACAATGCGCTGCGAAAGCTGGAAACGCCGTTCGGCCCGGCTCTGTTTTGGCCACTCTACACCAAAAAGAACGCTCATTTAGGCGTTATTTCGGAGTTTGTCCCAGGCGCACAGGAAAACGGCTCCATTTTGTTACAATCAGTGGCCTTAGCAGTCATTGCACTGTGTATCGCCGGTAGAGGCGATGATGCATATGAGATATGGAGGCGCAGTTCGTTTATTAATCGCTCAAAGGACCCAAACTATCCATCGGAACCATACGTTTACCCAGAGTTTATGTATGGGCCGTCGCACCTTAAGTTTGGCCAAGGTTCAATTACTTGGATTAGCGGCTCCGCTGCTTGGTTTTATCGAGCCTGTACTGATTGGATCCTGGGCGTACGGCCAACACTCGCCGGCCTCGTAATAGACCCATGTGTGCCAAAACACTGGACGAAGTGGACGGTGGAGCGCGATTTTCGCGGGAGCCGCTACATCATCCATTGCCAAAATCCGCATGGGCGAAACAGTGGCGTGGAGGACATGATCGTGGATGGCCAACACATAGCAGGAAACGTCCTTCCATATTTCCATGATAATAAAACTCATCACATTCAAGTAACGCTTCAGCAATAAGCTTATTTTGAGCACCCACCCACGGGCTGTGTTGCCTCCAAGTGCGTGAACATGATATAGTCACTCGAGTAAAAGGGTTCTATTGCACTCTAGTTGAGGAACATAATGGCCAAACTATCTTTGAAAGTTGCTATCTTAGCCTCTGAGGCGGCTCCGTTTGCGAAAGCCGGCGGATTGGGTGATGTGATCGGCTCTTTGCCTCAAGCACTGGGAGAATTGGGAGTGGAGACCAAGGTGTTTATCCCAATGTATAAGTTTATTGATGCGAAAAAATGGGGTCTCGAGCTGATTATCGAACAGATGAGTGTGGAGCTGCCTCACGGCGTAAAAGTAAAAGTCTCGGTTTGGCAAGGACTGTTTCCTCATTCCCTTTCACCAATTTATTTTTTAGAAATTCCTCGATATTTTGTCGGCGACCAAGTGTATAACCAAAATAAAAGCGGTCGAGAAAATGGCACACCATTTGTGGTATTTACCCGTGCCGCACTCGAGGTCATAAGAGCACTCGATTGGCGACCAGATATTATTCATAGCCATGACTGGATGACGGCAATAGCCTGCAAGTGGCTCTATACGTTATACAAGAATGATCCTTGTTTTGCTCGTACTGCCTCGGTATTAACCATTCATAACCTCGCCTACAAGGGTAAATTCGGATGGCA
>CAZLPY010000100.1:0-2967 GCA_964561525.1 uncultured Candidatus Saccharibacteria bacterium
AATGTTATAGAGCGTAATCATGTGGGTTATGCGTCGAGAGACATACAATCTGGGGAGGAGATAACAATTGACTATGAGGCAGTGAAATATGTCGGTCCACCATTTGATTGCCAATGCAGCGCAGTTAATTGTCGGAAGCGTATTCCTCAATAATCTGGTCGATCCAGAGTAAAAGGTGTTCAAACCAACATGCATCAGGGAGGCCATACCGGACAGGTTTCAATCAATATAAAAATCTTCTAGACTATAAGAATGAATAAACAGATTAAAATTCTTGGCGGTATATTTATTACAGGAATACTTGCGTGGCTATTAAGTGGCCGATTATATGACCATTATTTAATTTGCGACGGAAGTTTATATGGTGTTTGCAGTCCTGCTTGGTTTATAACAACACTTCAGGATATTGGTGGAATTCTGTCGATAGTTTCTTTGGTTGGTTTGTGTTTCTTAGGAATTAGAAGTCTTATTACTGATAGAAAATCATAGTGCGCTGTTAGAAATAGCACATAGCGCTAACCATACGTCTGCATGATCTGCCCAATCCAGTTGAGTAGGTGTTCAAAACAAAGTGCATCAGGGCCGACCAAATAACAATAGAATTGGATAAAGCAACGATCTAGAACAACTGTGGGGTGCCGCGGACCAACAGGCTGGCGATGTGTAGCAGGGGTGTTAAAATGTGATCGAGCAGGTTAAAGCCACTGCCGCGGAACAGCAAGTTTGAAAATACCAATACGAGCAACAACACTGAGCCGACACGTTGATACGCCTCCCTAGCATCGTCGTCCAAAAAGTAATTCAACACTTTTGAACCATCAAGCGGTGGAATCGGAATTAAATTAAATACGCCAAGTACTAAGTTCATGTACACCACGGTGTCCAAAAATACAAAAGCGGCGGATTGGCTAATGTCGATGCCAAAGGCAGTGGCAATGCGATAGGGTAGTGCCAGCAAGAGTGCCAGCAAAAAGTTCACGGCTGGGCCGGCCAGGGCGATTTTGATCTCGTCGGTATCATGCTTTAAATTGCGCTCATCGTAGGGCACCGGTTTGCCGTAGCCAAAGCCGGCTAACACAAACAAAAACAGCCCGAGTGCATCAATGTGCGCAAGGGGATTTAAGGTCAGGCGGCCTAAGTGCTTAGCGGTTGGGTCGCCTAATCGAGTGGCCATCCAAGCGTGAGCAAATTCATGTACCGAGATGGCACCAAAAATACCAATTAAGACGCCGATAATTATAATCACGGCTTTGGCCGGATCGTAGGCGTACTGATTCCATAATGCTAAAATAATCATCTTGCAATTTTTACTAAATTAGGTTATAAATAAGGAGTTATGGCTATTGATTAATCATAGCATAGCGAAAAATTGCATAGAATCAAAAGGATTTGACATGGCAGTGTGCCAGTTGTGTGGAAAATCTACTATTACCGGCAAAAATGTACCAAAATCGGTACATAAAACGTCGCGATCGCTCAAACCAAACTTACAAAGGCTACACGGTTTGATGATTTGTACTCGCTGTGGACGAACGCTGCGTAAATATCAGGTTGTCGCAGCCTAAGATTACTTTAATTGCGGCTCTAGTGGCCGATGCCGGTGGCATCTTCCAAGTTCACCACTTGGAGCTCACCTTCAGTCGTTGTCTGTTCCGGCGGAAGTGTTTGCATTAGGTGCGGACGCAGTTTTTCGAAGCAATCGTTGCACAAGATAGTGTCTGGGTGAGTGACTGTGAAGGTCACTTTTTCCGTTTTGCCACAGTTAACACACACCGCGGTCGATCCGCGCTGCTCTTTTTCAAGCTTGGCCAGGCGGCGACAATCCTTACATTTGGTCGGGTCGTTGGTGTAGCCCTTGCTGGCAAAAAATTCCTGCTCGGAAGCGGAGAAAATGAATTCTTTGCCACAGTTTTTGCACACTAAATATTTATCTAAAGCCATGGATAATCCTTATATAGTAATTATACCATGTTTGTCAAGGAATGTCGCCGACTAATGTCGCTCTGTACGCTGCCGACGTTCACGCTGTTTGGCGTCATCGAGCAGCTCTTTGAACTCCAGATTACTGGGCTCTAGTGCCCAGGAACGCGCCAAGTGGCGTACCGCCTTGGCATAGTGACGCAAAGATAATTCGGCCAGGCCTAAATGAGCGTGACGCTCAGCAATTTTGTCATCAGACGTAATTGAGCGTTCATAAAACCCTACTGCTTCGTTAAATAATCCCTTCGTGAACATCACTAATCCTAAATTGTCCAAGACGTAGCCATTATCGGGCTCATATTTGTGAGCTTGGCGAAACGCTTCTTCGGCATCTTCAAGCGTTTTGGGATTTTTGAGGTAGAGCAAACCAAGGCGGTTGTAGGCGATAACACATTTTGGATCCTCACTTGCGGCCTTCAAATACAATCGCTCTGCTGTCATAAAATCGCCTTTAGCGTAGGCGGTACCAGCCTCACTTAGCAGCTGGCGCATCGATGGATTGAAGCGTGCCAATTCATCGGGATCGGTGCCAGGTTCAGGCTGATTTGGAGCAACTGGAGTAATTGATGCCGGCTCGGCAACGTCAGTAGCAGATGTCGCGGCCAAAGGTTTTGATTTGAAACGATCAGAAAACGACGGTAGACTGAGTGAAGGAAATGATCGACGCGGTGCAGCGCCTCGATCTGTACGATCAGCGGTATCAGGAAAGCGCCGTATCAGAATGATAAAGATAATGGCGGCCGAGATCAGAATGATCAGTTCAAATATTCCCATGGCGTTTCGTTAAGAATTTTTCGATATTTGGTGGTAGGGGATGATCGTATTTGAGGCTTAAAAACGTTGTTTCGAGCAACAGGCCTGCGTTTACATTACTGTTTTGAATCAGGCTGCGAATTTCGATCAACCAATGCAAGGCGTCGAGTCGGTCTGTGCTATGTTTATCAAAAAATTACAACATTTGTAAAATACCCTAAACGTTTTTACCCT
>CAZLPY010000101.1:0-2941 GCA_964561525.1 uncultured Candidatus Saccharibacteria bacterium
CGATCTCAAGCTCGGCACAGCCAACAAGATTGTCGATGTGGTCATCAATCAAAGCCACTGCTCCAATCGCCTGACAGAGTTCGGTTTTCGTCTGTCCCTCTACCTCGCGCGGAAAATGCACGGTTCGAAAGATGTCCGGAAAATGCTTTTTTAACCATTTCTCGGTTGCGCTCCGAGTGGTAGGCCGGCGCGCGGTAATAATATCAATTTCATAGACCTCCTTCAGACGCGCGATAGCCTCGGGTGCGCCATTGAGCGGACCGATGTTTCCGGCATAAGTACTCATGATGAACTCTTCGATTGCCGCTTCGGCAACCTCCGGATCCTTGGTGCCGATTAGTTCCTCGACATAGTAGAACGTCTGCAAGTCTGTCAGCTCAACATTGGTGCCATGATTGATATTATGCGAACGCAGAAATCCGTCCGTAAACGGAAACAGCACCTCATCCATATCCAGTGCTAGTACTGGTTTAGCCACTACACGCTCGCTTTGGTTGCTCGTGTTTTGGCCTCGTTGGCAACCGATTCAATGAATTTATCGAGTTTCATGGCGCTGGACTCGGCTGATGCCAAATCTTTGCGTACCCGCGGGGTTACATCGCCGCTTTCGAGTTCTTTTTCGCCAATCACGAGCGTATATGGAATCTTGGCGAGCTCGGCAGCTCGGATTTTCTTACCAACCGACTCGTTGCTGTCATCCAACTCCGCGCGTAAGCCAGCTTGTCTCATCTGATTAACGGCTTCAGCGGCAAACGTAGCCAGTTTTTCGGAATCATTGACGGTGGCAATCCGTACCTGTGCTGGTGATAACCAGACCGGAAAGGCGCCGGCATAATGCTCGATGAGAACCGCCAAGAAGCGTTCGAGCGAGCCCATAATAGCCGCGTGAATCATGACAATCCGCTCGTTTTCACTCTTTTCATTGATGCAGGTCAGGTCAAAACCTTCAGGCTGGTTGAAGTCGAGCTGGATCGTGGCCACCTGATGTTCACGGCCCAGGGCGTCTTTGGCCATAAAATCGAACTTAGGACCATAAAAGGCCGCGTCCCCCACACCATCCTCATAATCTTTCGTCTTGCCCTCTACCACATCACGAAGTTGCTTCTCTACCCGTTGCCAGGTTTCTTCACTCCCCATGTAGGCTTGCTTCTCACTCGGGTCGTGCAAACTCAGGCGCACGCGCAACTCCATACCCATGGCACCGTAAAAGCGCTCTACAATGTCCCAAATCTTCAACGCCTCTTCCTCAATCTGATCGTAGCGACAAAACACGTGCGCGTCATCTTGAGTAATTGAGCGCACACGACTTAAGCCGCCAAGCTCTCCACTCTGCTCATCGCGGTAGACCATGGTGGTTTCGCGGTAACGGATAGGCAGATCGCGGTAACTGCGCGGCTTGCTCGCGTAGATTTGAGTGTGATGTGGACAATTCATCGGCTTCATCGCAAATTCGTGTCCCTCGCGGGTAGTAATACGAAACAACTCATCGCTAAACTTGGCCCAGTGACCGCTCTTCTCGTACAGATCCTTCTTTGTAATGTGCGGTACTGTTACCGCCTGGTAGCCATATTCATCACGCAACTCCTGCACAAAATTGTCGAGTTGAGTCCGCAGCACCGTTCCACGCGGTGTCCATAGCGGTAATCCGCTGCCCACCAAATCCGAGAAGACAAATAGATCGAGTTCTTGTCCCAGTTTGCGATGGTCGCGTTTCTCAGCTTCGGCCACTTGCTCTAGATACTCATTCAAATCAGCTTGCGTCTTGAACCCGACGCCGTACACACGTTGCATCTGGGCTTTGCTCTGGTCGCCGCGCCAGTAAGCACCTGATATCTTAGTGAGCTTGAATACCCCGGCTTTGCCAGTACTAAATACATGCGGTCCACGACACAGATCTTCGAACGGGCCGTCCTTATAAAAACTAACCGTATCAACCTTACCGAGGCCGTCTACTCCGAGTTGCGCAGCGTTAATATCCTTGGCACTAGTGGTGCCATGCTCGCGTAAGTCATTAAGGAGCTCTACTTTATACGGCTGTTTGGCCTTGGTTACCTTCTCGATTGCTTCATCAAGCGACACTTCATTGCGCTCAAATTTATAATCGGCCTTAATCACCTTCATCCTCTCGGCTTCGACCTTTTCCAGTTCATCGGGAGTTAGTGAGTGGCTCAGGTCTACATCATAGTAAAAGCCGTTTTCAATGACTGGACCGACACCAAACTTGGCAGTGGGCCACAGCTGCTGAATAGCTGTCGCCATAACGTGGGCTAGCGAGTGCCGCATGGCATACAAGTCATCGTGCCCTTTTAGAACGGTAGTTTCTGATTTTTCTGACATGCTGACTCCTTATAACTCTTACGGTAAAAACGAAAAACACGTCTTTAATAGACGTGCTCGGACCCCTAAACTTGGGGCGGTTCCACCGAACTTCCCTGCACAAGGCAGGACACTCTTGGCCGATGTACGTCACCGGTAACGGAGTTCGTAGGCTGGTTAGGCTTACTCCACACTCTCTTGAGCTGTCATAAGTATAGCAAATTTATTGATACACAAGCGATTTTCCGTTATAGTTTTTACCTGTTCGTGGGCTCTTAGCTCAGTTGGCTAGAGCGCTTCCTTGACGTGGAAGAGGTCAGAGGTTCGAATCCTCTAGGGCCCACCAGATTATTATTGACTATAAGGGATCAGGTCGCTTAGCTCAGCTGGTTAGAGCGCACGATTCACATTCGTGAGGTCACAGGTTCGATCCCTGTAGCGACCACCAAATTATGAGCATTTACTTCATTACCGGGAACGAGCATAAGTTTACTGAGGCCAGCGCTATTGTCCCCTCCTTGGAGCGGTTAGATATTGATTTGCCCGAGCTGCAAGAAATAGATACCCGCGCCATCATCCAGGCCAAGCTTGAAGCCGCGTTTGCACATCACGAAGGCCCGTTTGT
>CAZLPY010000102.1:0-2907 GCA_964561525.1 uncultured Candidatus Saccharibacteria bacterium
TATAAATATTGGTTTGAACTGAAAAATCATCAATATGTCCTTTTTTGATAATAAAACTGGCGTAACTGCCAATAAACCCGCCGCCAGGTCGCAGTTCAGTATTGTTGAGAAACAGCAGCAAATACCGGCGGTTCCTATCCTGACCAAGTAACGATGGCAGCTGATGAAAAAAACTCGCAGTAAGGCCAGAAGATTGAGTCAGATTGGGAATCGTCTCCCAGGCTTTCTGCCGTGCCATTTCAATGTCAGGGTTGCTAGCGGTGTTTGCGGCGTAAGCACGTAAAATAGTATCTGCTTGAACTATTTTTACATTGATTGCATCAGCTAAAGCGAGATTTTGATCGTTTTGCTGCAGCAGGCCCGCCATCATCAAATCAGTCTTAGCAAACGGATCGTCACTTGACGACACATTGTTTTTGATTTGCACAGTGGAATTGATATTATTTGCCAAATCGGCGGCCAGCGAGGCTGATTCAGATGCGAGCAGCGCAACCTGCAGCAAGCTTTGTGCCACACTATATGATTGGTCGCTTACCAAATAAGGTAAGATACTAGATTCTTGACCGGTTTGCTGTAGGGTATGGAGCGCGTCCGAAAAGCTTATGCGTGCAAGGGCAAACTGTTGTTTGGATTGACCAAACTGTTTTTGTGATAAAAGCCTTCGTCCATCATCAAGCTGTTTCCATCCCTCTGTCGCCGCTTTAGCTACTCGCGCTGAGGTAGAGCTAATGGCGTGTGAAAACGGATACACAACCTGAGCCAACATAACGAGTGCCGTTATTCCAACGATCTGCGCAGACAGTCTGTTTCGAGTGCGGTTGCGCCGTTCTTGAAGGTGTTTTGGTCCAATCAGATTTTCTGAGTGTCGCTTTAGGATATGGGCAGCTGGCCAGTGCTGTCGTATGTAGCGTAGGGGTGCTTGCGCCGGATTATCATTTTTTTCGATTTCGTCCGCTTCACGTTCAATAGGTTGGTTTGCCGTTGCAGCGTTATCAGCCGAGCTGAGCAAAGCGTCCGACTTTAAGCCAGAACCGTCTACTCTGCCTTTTGAATAATGTACCGGGATAGCAAATACTTCAGGCGGGATACGCCGTGGCGCTACTATATCATTTGTCGTTCGCCCCTCGCTCGACAAACGCTACTCCTTTGTTATTTAGCTTCGTCCTGCATATAATGCTGCAGAAACACCATAAAAGTGCTGAGTAATAATCCGATCAAAGCTGCGATGACGATATCAAGCGCCCAAAAAGGCACTACTTTAGTTGTAACTGGATCGGTTGAGTGAATAACGATGCTTTCGTTAATATTTTTTTGCGTCAGCTCGTCACTTTTTTGTTGTAATTCCTTCGTCGCAGCGTCGAGCAAAATCTTGCCCTGCTGATTGTCACTGTTTTGCAGTGTAATGCTAACGGTAGCGGGTGGGAATTTGCGTGCAGTAAATACCTTACCAAGTTGAGTTACTACTCGGACAGGTGGCAGCGGAACGGCAGCACGATTGTAGATCGCCTGAACGATTCCGGGCGATCCGAGCCAGTTGATGATAGTGTCGGCGTAGAACCCGCTCGATTGAATGGTGTAGTAACTATCATACAGGTAGTAATTTACGGTAGACTGATTAACCGTGTTTGGTCTATCAAGGGTTAAGGTGACGTTTGTATCGTACTGCGGTTTGCTAAAATAGAGCACCGCCACAGTCACCAGTATAAATGCAACAGTTACCCCGACAACGGTTACCCAAGATTTTTGCAAAACCCGTACATATTCGTGTAATTCCATGCTATTTCCTTTCGGCTAAAAGTTTATTAATTGCAGTTACCATTTCCTTTTTAAAACGTTTAACGCTGAACCGCTCTGCACTACTGTGGCAATCAATCGGCGAAAATGTATAACGTTCAAATTGCGAAAATGCGTCTTCGAGCGTTTGTTCAACTGGATCGTCTATTAGTATACCATTTTTTTGATGCTCTACAATTTCTGTTGCGCCACCAGCGTTCCGTGCTATTACAGGACACCCGGCGGCTAAAGCCTCAACCATAGTGATACCGAAGTCTTCGCGCTGCGGCGCGATTAAAGCCTTAGCGTGGTAGAGCAGGTCTCGCATGTGATCGTCATCAAGATGGCCGAGCAGGTGAACTGTCCGCCATGCGAGGCCGCGAAGTCGCGTGAGGTCATTACCGGTGCCGACTATTTTTAAAGGGAGCTTCAGTTTGTTGCACACCTTAATTGCGATATCGATGTCTTTATGGGGTTCCAGCCTACCAACCACCAGAAAAAAATCGTCAACCTGGCGTTTTGATACGTCGAATCGCTCTACATCAACCGGCGGATAAATGACTTGCGAATCGCGATGATAAAATTTTGTAATTCGCCTACGCGTGGTATCTGAATTAGCTATCAGCCCGTCCGGACGAGTTGCTGCGATAGTATCCCACTGTCGAACTCGGTGCAGCACTGCCGGTATGATCATTTTTGCACCCGTGCCAAAACGTCCACGTTTGATGTGACTGCCTACATCGAACCACAGGAACCGTGTGGGAGTATGAATGTAGCTTACGTGCAACGTATCCGGCTGTGTTATCACACCTTTAATAAAGCTCGAGGCGTCGGATATCACCAGGTCATAGTCAGTCAAATCGAACGACTCAACTGCTTGTGGCATTAAGGTGCGATAGTAATCTAGCTTGCTTTTGATTAACGGAGCTTTTTGTAACCAGGAAACGCGAATGTCCCATTTACTATATAATCCTTTGGTCGCTGCTTCGTCGTAAAGCAAGGTGAAAACCGGTGCTTTGGGAAACAACTGATGCAAAATATCAAGTACGCGCTCAGCTCCACCAATTTTGATTAAATAATCGTGACACAACGCCACACGGAGGTCTGTTAAATCGCTCTGATTAGATAAAATAT
>CAZLPY010000103.1:0-2903 GCA_964561525.1 uncultured Candidatus Saccharibacteria bacterium
TGCGTAGCCAAATTCGCCTGGTTATGCAGCAGAGTTTTGTGCTCTGCTCCATGATATGTATTACGTGTTATGTGATCCCTGCCCCTCATAGCAATATTGTATCACAACAACTGCTTTACTTCCGCAACTTAGACCCTGTCTAAAGCAACTGCTGCCACATCGCCTTCCCACACAGATACGCCAATAAAAAACATATCGCCAAAATTGGCACAAACGGCACTGGGTCTTTGCGGGTTTTTTTACCGGACCAAATCAGTACCAACCCAATTGCAGCGCCCACGATAAAACTCAAGTACAGCCACACCAACCCTTTGGGAAACCCAAGCACGATCCCAATCGGCACCGCTAAAAAAACATCTCCCCACCCCATCCAACGCTCTTTTGAGATGATGACCAACGCCAAAAATACCGCGGTAGTCGAGAGTACTCCATAGACGGCATCCAACAGCCCCGATTCCCTAAATCCCCCGAATATGCGATAAAGGACCGACAATAACAGCGCTGCTACAAACAACATGTCCGGCACTTCCATATGCCGCATGTCTTTAAGCGAAGCGAGGATGAGCACGTAGCAAAACCCGATCAGCATAACGGTCTGTGTGATTGCAATCAGGCCCTCTGGCGCTGCCCCATACCACACCACCCCAGTTACAATTGCTGTTGTCAGCTCGATTAACGGATATTGCCACGAAATTGGTTGCTGGCAATTGCGGCAGCGGCCGCGCAGTAGTATGAAACTAGCCACTGGAACTAAATCGTACCACCGGATTTCCCTGTGACAATGCGGGCAGGCCGAGCGCTTCAATGCGATTTCTCGCCATCTACCAAAACGCCAGTCCACAACATTCAAAAACGAGCCAAAAAACAACCCATAAATCCCAGCAATAATGGTCTGTGTCGTCATATATAATTATGATAGCAGGCTTGATACTTTCCACCCTCCAGGTGGAAATGATTTTACACCTTCACTTATATGCTACAATATTGATATGACGACAATACGGCCTTATGTATTAGCAAATGATCAAATTTATCACATCTTCAATCGTGGTGTTGAGAAAAGACCAACATTTACTTCACAGTCAGATTACAAGAGGGCACTGACAACTTTACGCTATTATCGCTTTTCTCAATCCTCTATAAAATTGTCACGTATTCTCTCGATGTCAGAAACTGAAAGACAAAGCGTTCTTTCCGACTTAGAATCTAAACACGATGTATTGATTGATATCCTCGCATTCTGTTTTATGCCAAATCATTTTCACTTTTTAGTCAAGCAACGGCAAGACAAAGGCATCTCGACATTTATGTCACAATTTACTAATAGCTACACTCGCTACTTTAACACCAAAAATGATCGAGTCGGCCCGCTGTTCCAAGGAATTTTTAAGGCAATCCTTGTTGAGACCGATCAACAACTTGTACATTTATCACGATATATACATATTAACCCAGTTGCTTCGTACGTCATAGAAAAAAATCGCCTGCTGAATTATCAATGGTCTTCTTTACCCCAATATGTCGGAAGCACGCAATCGAGCCTATGCAATGATGAATTAATTCTTTCCTTTTTTAATGGTCGAGGTGGCTATGCAGATTTTGTAGCTGATGATTCATATCTTGATAAAGCGCAGGAACTTGAATACATAAAACATCTTACCCTTGAATAACTTCGCTAACTTTTCACTTTCCTCCATTTTCCACCTGGAGGGTGGAAAATTATTCACAAAGTAAACAACTACGTCAGAGATCAAACTCATTACCCGCTTGCCCCTCTCCTCCAACAGTTGGAGAAGAGATGGCCAGAGGATTGCTTACTTCTGAGTAACTACAAACCATGGGAAGGCGGCGGAGATAGGGTTGGCCGGATCGCCAAAGATGCTATCAATGCTACCTGCTGCCAAGCTTGCGGCGTAAATGCCAGCGCTAGCGCTTGTGGCTGTGTTAACCGATAGCGGGTAACCAACGGCAATCGCTGATGAGCTAAAGTCAGCGGTTGTTGGCGTAGCCGTACCAGTTGAGTTGGCACCGTTGTGACCAGCGTACACGTTGGTTAAGTCAAAACCGGTACGCAAATCGCCGGATGCCGTTAAGATAGCGCTCAAACCAGTGGTAGCAGTCGTAATCGGTGCTGTTGCAATCACGGTTGTTGCTACTGTTGGTGAGAAGAATTGGGTGTTATCAGATGAGTAAGTGACCCAGGCCTTCAACACTGTTTGGGCATTGGACTTGCCACGAGCATCGTTGGCACGCTTCCGGGCACTTTGGGTAGCCGACAAGGCGATGGCGGCTAAGATACCAATAATGGCGATAACCACCAACAATTCAATTAAAGTAAAAGCTTTTCGTTTCATAAAAAATTCTCCCTAGAGATCATGAGTGGATTCGGCAGGCTCACCAAACATGAAATAAAAAATAATAAGATAATAAGATAAATAATAGCGAATTCAAAAAATTGTTTTGAATTTTTATCACGATATTGCGAACGACCCCTCCTATGACTCGCGTGATGACCTCGAGCCCGTCAGACGGAGCGAAGGATCACTAGCAGAGTTATCCACAGGAACACAATGCGTGCTATTACTATGATGACGCAACTTATATGCTTTGTGAAGAGCTAGCTAATGCTCGAGATGTTGTAGATTGGAATCAAAATAGCGAAAATCAAAATTGCCACACCAACACCCAGTACCACCATGACGACCGGCTCGATTAATGAAGAAATACTTTTGAGCCGATTGTCGGCGTCCTCGGTATAATACTTGGCTAAATTGCCAAGCATTGCATCGACTCGACCAGTCTGCTCACCTACACTGACCATTTGCCCAAATAGCAGCGGGAAATCCTTGTTGTTCATCAACGGCACGCTAATTGGGATACCGCGCTCTACTTCAGCGCGCACC
>CAZLPY010000104.1:0-2882 GCA_964561525.1 uncultured Candidatus Saccharibacteria bacterium
GGCCTGACCATGACCACATTCATGGAAATCCAAGCATTCCATTTTGAGCAAGACTTCGCGATGAATCCTAACGTCACAGAGGCAACCAACCAGCAGATGCACGACTGGATCCAAGACCTGACTGCAGGTCTTCCGGCGGACTTAGCGCTCATTATTCTCATTATGGTCGTCATGATGAGCGTAACCGGCGACCAACAGGTGACTCTGTCGGGTAAAAGTAATGAAACCGACGCACTAACAAAAGGCATCATCAATCGACTCGCTTCCCTTCAATCGGCATGGAATGCTAACCAAGGAAAGTGGACGCCGGCCACAGCCACAGCCTTCTATAATAGCTTAGCGGCAGTGCAATTTGTTGTCGGTGGAAATACGAACGGACAAACGCTCATTGGCGATCAGAGGTTCCAATCAGACCAAACGGCCGTCAATCAGCTCTATAACGACTTTAACCTTGATCCTCAGTTCAACTCTGGAGCAAGCGGCGGGATCACCGTCACAGTTCCAGGCATAAGTACTCCTGTTAACCTTGGAACACTGTATAATTGCGCACAACTCGGCATACCAATTCCGGGGACTAGTATAAAAGTCACCATGGATGGATCGAATGGTTCAGTGAACTTCTGTACGATGATGAACCAAATTTCGGTTAACCCGGCTAACCCGACAATTCCGCCTGCAAGTCTTACGACGGTCAGTGCCGACATGACGAACGCGTTAAACGCGACATCATCACAGTCGCAATCGCTCGGGACAGCTGTTCAGTCTTTTGAATCTGTGATCCAAAAATTCGAACAGTTGATCACTCAGATCTTGCAATGTGTATTGACCTTCGAGAAGCAAACGACATCAGCGTCGGCTTCGGCAGGGAACTAAACTAATAAAAAAAATAAAAAGAGGAAAACTATGTCAGCCAACAACAATCTCCTAGTAACCCCAGGCTCGGGAACAAGCCAAAGCACTCAAGGCTCTTTCGATAACGTCGCTTCGAACCAAGAGCTTCAGCAGGCTTTTATCAACATGCTGAGCGCCCTGACGAATGGGATCGCCTTTATTGCGCAGTTCCAGAACGCCAACAGCGAGGCAGGAGTGGCCTATAACGATTTTGTGTGGCAACAATATATGGAACCCGTCATGCAAGACAAAGATAACCACGCAAACGACCCCAACTGGACTTACAGCAGTGCTGATTCAATAGATATGACTACCTACTCATCACTTGTACAGGAAGAAAACGCTCAAGTATCAGAGATTAACCAAGGTGTTTCAACGATGTCGAGCGCGCTGACGAACTTACAATCGTCTATCACCGGCGACAGCAATAACTCGAATACAACAACCGGAGATGCTATCGATACAATGCTAGCCTCCATGGTATTACACGCTTAAAAACATTAAAATTAGGTAATCGTATGGCAACCCATTCTCTGTATCTTAACACTCTTCCTTCAACGGAGAAGGAGAGCAAAGTTCAGCTGACCGTCGTCAAAGACAGCAGCGATGCGACCCAAAACGTATCGCTGAACGTACTGATGAATCAGATCTGCGCGATGATCCAGCTGCTTCACTATATCGAAGGCGAACTCGAAACCAACCAATCCAAATTGGCTTCGGAAAACAACGAGGCTGCACAATTAAACGTTGATGCGATCAAAGGAGAGGGTAATCATGCGATCGAAAAAGCGAAACAAGCTCAGCAAGTTGCACAGCGCCCCTGGTGGGAAACCCTCATCCAAGTCGTGCTGTCTATCGTAGCGGTCGTCATTGGCTTCGTTACTGCCGGTATACTCGGAGCTGTCTTAGCTGCAGTCATCATCGTGCTCACATCTGTCCCAATGCCAGGCTTGAATGGTCAAACAATCACCGGATTTACTGCATCTAAAATTGCGCAGGCGCTCGGCAAAGCCAACGGCTGGAGCCAAGCGAAGATCCAGGAAGTCACAGGTTACATCAACCTGGCTATCGGTGTAGTATTAGCCGTTGCTTCTTTCGGAATTGGATTTGCAGGAGCGACTGTATCAGCTGCTAATGTTGCTACAACTGTTGCTGAAGATGCCCTCGAAGAAGGTGTTGAACTGACCGATGTATCTCTAGAAATGGGCTCTTCTGTTGTAGAAGACGGCGCAAATCTTACCGAAGAAACAGCAGAAACAACTGCAGAGACTGCTTCAACGACCAACAACAATGCGATGAGATTCGCTAAATTTAGCGCAATCAACGCCTTTGTTTCACAAGTCGCCGGTTCTAACTGTTTGACGGATATCATTATGGGATCATTAATGGACCACAATCCTCATGCTTCCGACACATTAAAAGAAGTGCTCGAAGCCATTGCGGCTCTTCTTACCATTCTCGTTGCAGTTCTAGGGGCTGTTGCGAGTGGGAAAATTTGCCTTTCCAATATCGGCACTGATTTAGGGGAAGATAGTTCATTGCTCGGCAAACTCGCTGCAAAACTCGGAACCTCTGCATCGCGCCTAACCAGCACCGTTATGACAGGCAATGGTATAGCACAAGGTGCACTCAGCGGATACCAAGGCGGATGCGATATTTATGCGGCTGTCTTGCAATCCGAAGTCACACATTTGCTAGGTCAGGAGAAGGTTTCTCAAGAAATCAGCGAGCTGATCAGCCAAACCATGAACCAGATTAACGGGATGCTGAAAACCATTTCTGATGAATTCGACCAATTGTTAAGCAATATCAAGATTATTGGACGATTTGGCGCAGCAGAAGCAGCAGCGATGATGAAAGCAAGCCAATCAGCATAATACAAAAACTAACAGGAGAAAAATTATGACAAACTTTTTAAGCACAGCACAACTGACACCGGGAGCCGCATGTTGGAAAGCGCTTCTTGAGATCGACTCGGAAATGTCTGACGC
>CAZLPY010000105.1:0-2726 GCA_964561525.1 uncultured Candidatus Saccharibacteria bacterium
CCTATTGACTCTCCGTTTGATCAAGCTCTCAGCAATTACGTCGGGGTACATCGTCTCAAGGTACCAAAAGCAATGTATGTTGATGCAGTCGCATTTGATTTCAATCGCAGAATCGCCTCAAAATTAGTGGCAGTTGATCGAGAAAACTTATTGATAGTGCGCGGAGCATCACAGCCGGTACTCCAAGCCTGCGCCGCGTTTAGACACAATGGCACTGTCACGCGTATTACCAGCGATATACGCCACAGCATCATTGCCGATTTTGATCGCCTCTCGGCGGAAGGACTGCGGGTGCTTGCCATCGCCTCAAAGCGTGTGACAGCGCACAAGATTAATCTGTCTGATGAGCGTGATTTAGTATTCGAAGGCTTCATTATTTTTGAAGATATGCTGAAAAAAAGTGCCCCAGCTGCAATTAAGCTGTTGCAGCAACAAGGTGTGCGTTTGGTAATCATCTCCGGTGACAATGAATTAGTATGTCGTCATGTTGCAACTGGACTGATGGAGACTAAAGACATCATGACAGGCGATTCACTGGCCCTGCTTAATGATAGTGATCTGACCAAAGCTTGTCGCGAAATCGATATTTTTGCTTCGGTTACGCCAGAGCAAAAATTACGGATAATCAAAAGTTTTAAGCACATTCACGCCTGTGTGGGGTTCTTAGGTGATGGTATCAACGATGCTGAGGCCTTGCATGAGGCTGATGTTGGCTTATCAGTTAGCTCAGGCGTCGATGTGGCAAAGGACGCCGCAAATGTGGTGCTACTACGTAGCGACCTCAAGTTAATTGCAGATGGAATCCTTGAGGGAAGGCGTATCTTTAGCAATACAGTTAAATATATATTTATGGGTACAAGTTCCAACTTTGGCAATATGATATCCGCTGCCGCTGGGTCGTTCTTCTTGCCGTTTTTGCCGATGTTGCCGGTGCAAATTTTGCTTACCAATGTCATTTACGATTTGTCACAGCTCACCATTCCATCCGACAACGTTGATCCAGAGGATTTACGTAAACCACGGCATTGGGACATTACATTTGTGCGGCGATTTATGTTGTTCTTTGGTCCAATTAGTTCGCTCTACGACCTCATTACGTTTGGGATTATGATTGCATTGTTCGGCTTTAATGCACACCTTTTTCAAACCGGATGGTACATTGAGTCGCTCCTGACGCAGACGCTCGTCATTATGGTGTTTCGCACTAAACGGGTGCCGTTCTTCCGCAGCAAGCCCGCCGCCGCGCTGGTTGTAAGTAGTGTATTATTGCTGCTAATCGGCGTTGCGATCCCCTACACCATACTCGGTGCTCAATTTGACTTTGTGCGGCCACCGTTGGAATTAATGGCCATTTTCATTACAATGGCTTTGACATACATTTTGATCGCTGACCTGCTCAAGAAGTTTTTTTACCAGCGCTTACAAAAGAGGATTGCGTGATGAACCCAGTCGGAAAATCACTGTTCAAAGACTTAGCCGCGTTAGTCATTATCACTGTTGGGCTACTACTGCTGCTATCCCGCGATAGTTCATGGGACGCTGTGTTTGGCTTTGCCTGGCCACTGCTGCTGCTCATGCCTGGAGCAGTAATGTTATTTGAGACATTATCGTACCCACAAGCACAGAATCGTCGGCTACAACTGCTCGGCGAGGTTTTGATTGGGTTTGCGATACTCCAGTTTGTTGATATCTTTAGCGCTCACAGCCTGCATCAATATCTGTTTGGGTCAGTGGTGTTACTTGCAGGGATGCTGCTATATTTTGACCGCTATGCCAGTCGTAGCGTCAGCGTGCTTACGACGATGATTGGTTTGGTACTGATCATCAGCCAGCTGCCGATACGCTTGTATGTCTTGCCTACATTAGTGATTTTACTGGGGTTACTATTGCTGAAACCACGCAGCAGTCGATAACTTTTATCAAGATACAAGCCAAGTGTAGCATTTGCGCTTTTTGTTCGGTATGCTAATGTAGAAGTGTGTTAAGGAGAATATGGTTTATCAGATTATTATTGGAGCGTTAGTTGCGATTGTTGCAGCTTTGCTATGGTTGACGCTTCGCCGCCCTAAAGCGCAGGCCCCTCCGACAGATTTCCATCAGCGGCTTGATACGCTGCAGTCACAGTTTGATCAACAAATGCACAATTTACAGATGTTACTAGCTAATCAGCTGCAGGAGCATCGCGCAACACTTCAACAAACCAACCAACATATTGGCACCCGGCTCGACAACGCTGCTCAAATCGTCGGAAAAGTACAAGAAAGACTGGTGGCACTTGACGAAGGGAATAAACGCATTCTAGAGGTCGGGAAGGACTTGGCCTCCTTGCAAGATATTTTACGTACGCCAAAGCTGCGCGGTAACTTAGGCGAGCTGTTTTTAGGCGACATGCTTGGCCAAATGCTGCCGAAGAATCAATTTACCTTACAGTACGCATTTAAGAGCGGTGAGCGAGTGGATGCGATTGTAAAGCTAAAGGACGGCTTCATCGTGCCAATCGACGCCAAATTCCCGCTCGAGAGCTTTCGGCGGGCTATAGCCGCCGATGATCCCATCAAAAAAGAGCAGCTACAGCGCTTGTTTCGATCAGACGTTAAAAAACATATCGATTCTATCGCTAGCAAGTACATTTTGCCAAATGAAGGCACCTTTGACTTTGCCTTAATGTACATTCCAGCGGAAAACATCTATTACGAAACTATCATGAAGGAGGACGACGATAACGC